>JAJZVS010000034.1 GCA_021845555.1 Pseudomonadota bacterium | reverse complement strand
GATCTACCCCTGGATCACCGTGCATCGCCGCCCGCGCGTTGCCGTGCTGGCGACCGGGGACGAGATCGCGCTGCCGGGCGAGCCGATCCCGCCGGGGGGGATCGTGTCGTCCAACTCGCACGCGCTGGCGGCGCTGGTGCGCGCGGCCGGCGGGGCGCCGACCGTGCTGCCGGTGGCGCGCGACGACCGCGCCGCGATCGCCGCGGCGGCCGACGCGGTGCGGGGGATGGACCTGCTGGTGACCACCGGCGGGGCCAGCGTCGGCGAGCACGACCTGGTGATCGAGGCGCTCACGTCCCGTGGGCTGACGGTCGATTTCTGGAAGATCGCGATGCGCCCCGGCAAGCCGCTGATCTTCGGCTGGCTCGGCGCGCCGGGCACCGGCGTGCCGATGCTGGGCCTGCCGGGCAACCCGGTCTCCGCCCTGGTGTGCGGCGTGCTGTTCGGACTGCCGGCGTTGGCGCGCCTCGCCGGCCTGCCCGCCGCGCCGCCGCCGGTGAGCGAGGCGGTGGCCGGCGCGGCGCTGGCGGAGAACGACGCCCGGGCGGACCACCTGCGTGCGACGCTGAGCTTCGACGCCGCCGGACGGCCGGTGGCGACGCCGTTCCCGACGCAGGACTCGGCGATGCTGCGCCGGATGGCGCAAGCGGACGTGCTGATCCTGCGCGCCCCCCACGCGCCGGCGCTGCCGGCCGGGGCGATGGTGCCGGTGATCCGGCTGGATCAGCTGGGGTTGTAGCATTGCGCCGCGGATCGGCTCACGCCGCCGGGCGTATCTCGGCCTCGGGCGCCGGGCGGCCACGGATGATGTCAGCCGCCTTCTCCGCGATCATCAGCGTCGAAGCGTAGGTGTTGGCCGAGGGCATATTCGGCATCCCACGGCCCGCAGCCCGCTCCTCCGGTGCACGGGCAGTTGGCCGACCACCACCGCAGCTCCGGCGGCACCGGAACCGACGATCACATCGTCGAACACATCCCCGCCTGCTGCGCGGCTGCCATGCACGTTTCCCCCTCGATCGCGCCGTCGCCGATCGCGGCGCGCGGCGGCGGTCGGTTTGCGCCGGCCCGGCTTCCATCCTAACCTTCGACCGATCGGCGATCCAAGACCGCCGGCGACGGCGGGGAGACAACCCGATGGACTACGTCTGCGACGCGCCGGACGACAAGACCTGGTTCCGCCTGGTGACCGAAGCCGAGGCGGCGGCGGAATCGCGCGACCTGCGCCACGCGGTCGAGAAATACTTCCGCCGCGAACGCGAGCAGGCGCTCGCCAGCTTCAAGCCCGCCTCCACTGTCTTCATCGAGCAGGCGATCGGCCTGGAGGACCATATCAAGCGAGCCATGCCGTTGTTCCTCACGCTGCGCGACATGGACGGCGCCGGGCTGGCCACCGCCATGCTGCCGGCCGGCGGCCGGCCCGATCCCGGCTTCACCCCGATCGTCGTCGGGCCGGCCAACGCCGACCCCTACCCCTCCCAGGGCGAGGCGATCCTGGCGCTGGCCCGGCACTTCAACATCGCGCTCGACCGCGCACGCTGCTACCCTTATCGCCGCTGAGACCGCCCGTCGGCGACCGTCCCACTCACCCAGGAGCCCCGCCATGAAACTCGAAGACTTCACCGCCGAAGCGCACCGCCTGCTCGCCGCCGAGCCTGGGCCCGCCGGGCGCCAGCGCGTCTGCGCCCTGGTGCAGCAGGCGCTGCGCGACCCGGCGTTCGTCGCCGCCAACCTGCGCGCGGACGGACCGGAGCGGAAGATCCTGTACGAAGACCCGACGCTCGGCTTCACGGTGCTGGCGCATGCGTATCAGGGCGCGAAGAACTCCAAGCCGCACGATCATGGTCCGTCCTGGGCGATCTATGGCCAGGCGAGCGGCGAGACGATCATGACCGACTGGGAGTGTCTGGCCCGCCCGACCGAGACCGCGCCCGGCAAGGCGCGGCGGAAGCGCGACTACGCGCTGACCCCCGGCATGGCCCATCTGTACAACGAAGGCGACCTGCACTCGCCGCGCCGCGACGCCTCCACCGTGTTGCTGCGCATCGAAGGGCAGAACATGGATAAGGTGCGCCGCCTGCCGTACGAGGCGGTGGAGCCAGCCGCGGCGTAACAACGCCGTCCGCTGCGCGACGTTCGGCAAGGCGGCGGCACGAAGGATGACAGGGTGAAAGTGCTCGGCGTGGTCGGCTGGTCCGGCAGCGGCAAGACCACGTTGATCGAGCGTGTGCTGCCGCTGCTGCGCGCCACCGGGATCAGCGTCTCCACCGTGAAGCACGCGCATCACGGCTTCGACATGGACCGGCCCGGGAAGGACAGCTACCGCCACCGCGCCGCCGGCGCGCGGGAGGTGATGGTCGTCTCCGGCGGACGCTGGGCGCTGCTGCACGAGGCGGGCGAGGCGATGCCGCCGCTGTCGGCCTTGCTCGGCCGCCTGACGCCGGTCGATCTCGTGCTGGTGGAAGGCTTCAAGACCTATCCGTTCCCGAAGCTGGAGGTCTGGCGCCCCGCGCTCGGCAAGCCGCCGATCTGGCCGGACGAAGCGGGGATACTCGCGGTCGCCACCGACGCGCCCGGCAAGCTGCGGCCGCCCGCCGGGCAAGCCGCGCCTGCCCTGCTGGGCCTCGACGATCCCGCCGCGGTGGCGGCGTGGATGCTGGCGGCGCCAGGGGGACGGCTCGATTCCTCCGGCGTGTTGGTGCCGGGTGCCGCTTCGGTCCTTGAGTGACGCGCGCGCAGCCGGCAAAGTGCCTTCGGTCCGGGCGTCCGACCCGGCCCGGCAGTGCCTGCCGTCCTCGACTGTCCTGGAGTCCCCCCATGCGGCGCCTCGCCCTGCTCGGTCTTTGCCTCGGCCTCGCCGGCTGCGGTGCTGCCTCCCCGGCCCACCTGCCGTTCGTGTCCGGCAGCGACCCGTACGCCCCGACGGGCGCCAGCGAGACAATGGCGCGGGTACAGGGACACGCCTCCACGACAGAGCCGCTGCGCCCCACGCCAGGCAATGTCTGGCCGGGACCGATCAAGGCGCAGCCGACGCTGGAAACGCTGGAACAGCAGCAGATGGAGCTGCCCAACCAGCCGGCACCGCCGCCGCTGCCGCGCGGCAGTTCCACCCCGCCTTCCGAGCTGCCGCCGGTGCCGGCAGTGCCGCGCGTGCCACCGGTGCCGAAGACGGAAACCGGTATCCCCTCCCCCTCCCGCTCCCCCTCTGGCCCACCCTCATCCGCCACCACGATCCCGACACGGGAAGGCCAGGCGGTGCCGAGCGGCGGCACCGGGTCGTACAGCACCGTCACCCTGCCGAACGGCACCACCGGGGTGATGGTGCCGAACGGCAACGGCACCAGCACGATCATCCGCGCCGACGGGAGTGTGGAAACCGTGCCGACGCCTAAATAGGGGTCATGTCCGAGTCCGCCCCCTTGCACGTGCTCTATTTCGCCTGGCTGCGCGAGCGCACCGGCATGGCCGAGGAGCGCGTGCGCCCGCCACCCGGGGTCGCGAGCGTGGCGGCGCTGATCGACTGGCTGGCGGCCCGCGGCCCCGGCCACGCCGCGGCCTTCGCCCATCGCGCCACGGTGCGCTGCGCGGTGAACCAGGAGTTCGCCGATCCCGCCACCGCGGTGCATCCGGGCGACGAGGTGGCGTTCTTCCCCCCCGTGACCGGCGGCTGAGGGCGCGGGCAATGGCGCGCATCCGGGTGCAGACCGAGGATTTCGACGCCGGCGCCGAACTCGCGGCACTCGCCGCCGGGCGGACGGACGTGGGCGGGATCGGCTGCTTCGTCGGCACGGTCCGGGGCGACGTGGGCGGACGCGCGCTGGCGGCACTGGTGCTGGAGCATTACCCGGCAATGACCGAACGCGCGCTCGGCCAGATCGTCGCCGAGGCCGGGCGCCGGTGGGCGCTGCTGGGCTGCACGGTCATCCACCGCGTCGGGCGGCTGGAACCGGGGGCGAACATCGTGCTGGTGGCCGCGGCCTCGGCGCACCGCGCCGACGCGCTGGAGGCGACCGCGTTCCTGATCGACTGGCTGAAGACGAAGGCCCCGTTCTGGAAGCGCGAGGAATTCGCCGACGGCGCCGCCGCCTGGGTGGCGGCGCGGGAGACGGACGCGGCTGCGGCGGACCGCTGGACGGAGGCGGCGGCAGGCGGGCGTCCCGGCTGATCGCGGGGGCACGCCGGCTGCGCGGGCAACCGGCGATCCCCTCCCCTACTCGGCCGCCAGCACCTTCCGCGGCGGCGTCTGCACCACCGGCGCCAGTTCCGCCGCCCCGAACGAGCGCGCCCGGCGTTCGTTGCCGATCGGCCCATACAGCGTGCTCCGCTGCGCCGGCGCCCGCCCGATTCCGCGGATCAGCCCTTCCATCGCCTCGGGCGGAAACTCCTGCCCGTGCTCGGTGCCGGCCGCGCGCGAGATGCTTTCGTTCATCAGCGTCCCGCCGAGGTCGTTGGCGCCGGCCTGCAAGCAGGCCGCCACCCCCTCCGGCCCCATCTTCACCCACGAGGTCTGGATGTTCGGGATCAGCGGATGCAGCACCAGGCGGGAGACCGCGTGCATCAGCACCGCTTCGCGGAACGTCGGCCCCTTGCGCGCCAGACCACGCAGATACATCGGCGCTTCCATATGCACGAACGGCAACGGCACGAACTCGGTGAAGCCCCCGGTCTCCGCCTGGGCGTCGCGCAGCGCCAGCAGATGGCGCGCCCACGACTCCGGGCGTTCGACATGCCCGTACATGATGGTGGCGGTGGTGCGCAGCCCCAGCCGGTGCGCCGCCTGCACCACGTCCAGCCACTGCCGCGTCATGATCTTGTCGGGGGAAATCACCGCGCGCACCGGATCGTCGAGGATTTCCGCCGCCGTGCCCGGCAAGGTGCCGAGGCCGGCCGCCTTCAGTTGCGCCAGGAACTCCGGCACCGGAATCCCCAGCGTCGCCGCCCCTTGCGTCACTTCCAGCGGCGAGAACGCATGCACGTGCATCCCCGGCAACGCCTGCTTGATGGCGCGGCAGATCGCCAGATAGGTGGCGCCGGTATAGTCCGGGTGGATGCCGCCTTGCAGGCAGACCTCGGTGGCGCCGCGGTCCCAGGCTTCCACCGCGCGGCGGACGATCTCCGCCATGTCGAGGTCGTAGGGCGCGCCGCGCAGGGCCTCGTGCGTCTTGCCCTTGGAGAAGGCGCAGAACTTGCAATGATAATAGCAGATGTTGGTGTAGTTGATGTTGCGGTTGACGACGTAGCGCACCGTCTCCCCGGATACCTCCCGCCGCAGCGCGTCGGCCGCCGCGGTGACATAGGCGTAATCGGCATCGCGCGCGGCGAACAGGCGCACGATCGCCGCTTCCTCCAGCCGCTCGCCGGCACAGGCGCGCGCCACCGCGCGGCGGAGCTCCGGATCGACCGCGGCAAGGCGCGGGGCCGGCAGGCGCGGGGCAATCAGTTTACCCGGCGACCAATCGTCCTCCCGCGCCCAGCCGTCGGCATCGATCCCCCGGCGGACCGCGGCGGCAAGCGCTGGGGCGCACCAGCGGTCGGCGGCGAAGGCGAAGGCTGGATAGACCGGCAGGCGCGGCACCAGGATCTTGCCGGCGGCGGCGCTGCCCTCGGCCAGGGCTTCGATCGCCGGCCAGGGCGCCTCGGGGTTCACATGATCGGGTGTGACCGGGGAGACGCCGCCCCAATCGTCGATGCCCGCCGCGATCAGCCGCGGATAGACGCCGGGCGAAAGATTGGGCGGCGCCTGCACATGCACGTCCTCGGGCAGGATCAGCCGCGCGGCGGCGATGCTCCAGAGCAGATCCTCCAGATCGGGTTCCGCCGCCTGCGCCATCTTCGTGTCGGACTTGGCGCGGAAGTTCTGCACGATCACTTCCTGGATATGCCCGTGCGCCGCGTGCAGGTCGCGGATGGCCCCCAGCGCGTCGATCCGTTCGGCGCGCGTCTCGCCGATGCCGATCAGGATGCCGGTGGTGAAGGGAACGGACGCCTCGCCCGCCAGGCGGATCGTTTCCAGCCGCCGCTCCGGGCGCTTGTCGGGGGAGCCATAATGCGGCCCGCCGCGCGCGCAGAGCCGCGCGGAGACGGATTCCAGCATCACGCCCTGGCTGACCGAGACGGCGCGCAGGGCGGCGATTTCACCCGCGTCCATCACGCCGGGGTTCACATGCGGAAACAGGCCGGTTTCCTTGAACACCAGCGCGCACATCGCCGCGAGATAGGCGATCGTGCTGGGGTAGCCGAGCGCCGCCAGCGCTTCCCGCGCCGCGCGGTAGCGGCGTTCGGGCTTGTCGCCCAGGGTGAACAGCGCCTCGGTGCAGCCCGCCTGCGCGCCGGCCCGCGCGATCGCCAGCACCTGTTCGGGCGAGAGATACGCCGGCTGCCCGGAGCGCGGCGCATGGGCGAAGGTGCAGTAGTGGCACACGTCCCGGCACAACTGCGTGAGCGGAATGAACACCTTGCGCGAATAGGAGATGACGCGGCCATGCGCCGCGTCGCGCCGCGCGGCGGCACGGGCGAGCAGCGCCTCCGGCGGAGCGCCCAGCAGGTCGGCGGCGAGGTCGTGGTCGGTCATGGCGTCCTTCTCGGGATCGATCGGCGCTTGCGTGTCCCCTCCCCCCGGCCCCCTCCCGCAAGGGGAGGGGGAGTCCGGCGCGACTCCCCCTCCCCTTGCGGGAAGGGGCCGGGGGGAGGAGACACGCAAGCGCCGGTTCGCATCAGCCCCGCCGCAGCGGGCGGATCACGTCGTCGGCGAAGCGGTGCAGGCGCTCCAGAGTCGCCTCGATCGTCGGCGCCTGCAACACCACGATCAGGTGCTTCGCCCCGGTCGCGGCGAAGGCGGCGGCGTCCTCGGCCAGTTGCGCGCCGGTGCCGGTGAAGGGACGGCGCGCGCCGTCGGCCCCCGCCTGCGCGGTCCACTCGACCGGCTTGAACCACAGCAGCGCGGTATCGATGCCAGCGGGATCGCGCCCTTGCGCCTCCGCCGCGCGGGCCAGTCCGGCCATGCCGGCGGCCAGCCGCGCCGGCGTATCGAACGGGGTTTCCTGGTTGTGGGAGGCCGGATACCAGGCATCGCCGAACCGCACGGTCCGCCGCAGCGCCGCGGCGCTTTCCCCGCCCACCCAGACCGGCACCCGCGCCTGCACCGGTTTCGGACGGAACATCAGCTCCTGGAACGCGACATGCGCGCCGGCGGCGGACGGCGCCTCCTCCTCCCACAGCGCGCGGCAGGCGGCGAGGTATTCGTCCGTCACCGCGCCGCGGCGGTTGAACGGCGGCGCGCCGAGCGGGGGGAACTCCTCCGCCATCCAGCCCACGCCAACCCCGGCGATCAGCCGCCCGCCCGAGAGCACATCGACCGTGGCCAGCATCTTCGCCGTCACCACCGCCGGGCGGTACGGCACCACGAGCACCGAGGGCAGCAGCCGCACCCGCTTGGTCAGCCCGGCCAGGAAACAGAGCGCACCCAGCACATCGAGGCATTCCCCGGTCTGGGCGCCGACCCAGACGCCGTCCTCGGTATAGGGATAGCGGGTCGCGACGGCGCGGGGCAGCACCAGCCGGTCGGGGATGCCGATCACGTCGAAGCCCAGCGCCTCCGCCGCTTGCGCGCAGGCCACCAGATTGGCCGGCTCGGCCAGGCAGCCGCGTGCGCCGATATGGATGCCGAACTCCACGTTCCCGTTCCCCCGCTCGCTCTGCGCCCATCCTGTGGTAACGTCGGCGCCGACGCAAATCCGCAATTCGGGAGGAAGACATGCAGATCGGGTGCAGCGCGCCGACCAGTGGGGCCTTGACCGACCCCGACAGCATCGCCCGCATCGCCACCGAGGCGGAGATGCTCGGCTTCGACTACGTCACCGTCAGCGACCACATCATCATCCCGACCGATATCGGCTCGCGCTACCCCTATACCGACAGCGGGGAGTTCCCCTCCGGCGCGCGCGTGGACCGGCACGAGCAGCTGATGACGGCGATGTTCATCGCCGCCAAGACATCGAAGCTGCGGATCGTCACCTCGGTGATGGTGGTGCCGCACCGCCCGCCGGTGCTGACCGCGAAGCTGCTCGCCACGCTCGACGTGCTGTCGAAGGGACGGCTCACGCTCGGCATCGGCGCCGGCTGGATGGAAGAGGAATTCGCCGCCGTGGGCACGCCACCGTTCGCCGAGCGCGGCGCGGTGACGGACGAAACCATGATGGCTTGCAAGGAGCTTTGGTCGAAGGAAGATCCCGCTTTCGACGGCAAATACGTGAAATTCTCCAACGTGGTGTTCCAGCCGAAGCCGGTGCAGCAGCCGATCCCGATCTGGGTCGGCGGGGAAAGCGGCCCGGCGCTGCGCCGCACCGCGCGCTATGCCGACGCCTGGTATCCGATCGGCACCAATCCGGCCCACCCGATGGACACGCTGAGCCGCTACCAGGCCGGCGTGGCGAAGCTGCGCGCGCTGACCGAGAAGGCCGGGCGCGATCCGGCCGCGGTCGCGCTGTCCTACCGCGTGTCGTCCAACCCCGAGGCGCAGCCGAAGGGCACCGTGGATGGGGAGCGCAAGCTGTTTACCGGCGGCGCGGGCGATTTCGCCGGCGACATCCGCGCCCTGGCAGCGGCCGGGGTGAGCGCGTGCGATTTCGGCCTGTTCGGGCCGACCCTGGCGGCGACGCTCGACAACATGCGCCGCTTCCGCGACGAGGTGATGGCGAAGGCACGATAGGGGCACGCAGGATGCAACTCGGGATCACGCTGAAACTCGCCGGTGCCACGCCGCAGCCGGACATGGACTCGGTGCTGGAGGCGGAGCGGCTCGGCTTCTCCCAGGTCTGGACCGGGGAATCCTATTCGACCGACGCCATTTCCCCGGTCGCCTGGGTGCTGGCGCGCACCACGAAGATCAAGGCCGGCACCGGGATCATGCAGATCCCGGCGCGCACGCCGGCCTGCGCGGCGATGACGGCGATGACGTTGCAGGCGCTGTCGGGCAACCGCTTCCTGTGCGGCGTCGGCGTCTCCGGCCCGCAGGTGGTGGAGGGATGGCACGGCGTGCGGTTCGGCAAGCCGATGACGCGGACCAAGGAATACATCGCCATCATCCGCCAGATCCTCGCGCGCGAGAAACCGCTGACCTTCGCGGGCGAGGAATACGTGATCCCCTATGCCGGGCCGGATGCGAGCGGCCTCGGCAAGCCGCTGCGTTCCATCATCCACGGCGATCCGTCGCTGAAGTTCTACACCGCCTCGATAACCCCGGCCGGGCTGCGCACGGCCGGCGAGGCGGCGGACGGCACCCTGCCGATCTTCTATTCGCCGCACCAGCCGGAGATCGTCTCGGCGCCGATCCTGGAGGGGATGAAGAAGGCCGGGCGGACGCCGAGCCTGGCCGGGTTCGATGTCGCACCCTATGTGCAGGTCAGGCTCGGGGACGACGTGGCCGCCTGCCGCGATCTGATCCGCCCCGAACTCGCGCTCTATATCGGCGGGATGGGGGCGCGGTCGAAGAATTTCTACAACGACGTGGCGCGCAAGCTCGGCTACGCGGAGGCGGCGGCGAAGATCCAGGACCTCTATCTCGACGGCAAGAAGACCGAGGCCGCGGCGGCGGTGCCGGATGCGCTGATCGACGAGATCTCCCTGGTTGGCCCGGCGGCGCGCATCCGCGACCGGCTGGAAGCCTGGAAGGCGGCCGGCCGCGCCGGGCATGTCGGTACGATGGTGCTGCGGGGCGCGTCCAAGGACGCGATGCGGCTGATCGCCGAAGCGGTGCTGTAGCGCGCTATCCGGCCAGCAGGGTCCGCATCTGCTCCCACTGGCCGAACAGGCGCAGCAGCGTGCGCACCGCGCGCCCGCGCGGGCCGGTGAGGCCTGGGTCCTTCTGGGTCAGCACCGCGGCGTCGCGGTGCGCCATGTGCAGCAGGCCTTCGTGCAGCACAGGATCGGCCAGGCGAAAGCCTGGCTGGCCGGCCTGGCGGGTGCCCAGCACGTCGCCGCCGCCGCGCAGGCGGAAATCCTCGTCGGCGATCACGAAACCGTCTTCCGTGTCGCGCAGCAGCAGCAGGCGGCGGCGGGCGGTGTCGGTGATCCCGTCGTCATGCAGCAGCAGGCAGAAACTGGCCGCCGCGCCACGTCCGACGCGGCCGCGCAGCTGGTGCAGCTGCGCCAGGCCGAAGCGTTCGGCGTGCTCGATCACCATCACGCTGGCCGCCGGGACATCGACGCCCACTTCCACCACCGTCGTCGCCACCAGCAGCCGCGCCCGCCCGGCGGCGAAATCGGCCAGCGCGGCATCGCGCGCCGCCGGCTCCTGCCGCCCGTGCGCCAGCGCCACCGTCGCGCCGAAGCGGGCGCGCAACGCGGCGAAGCGCGCCTCGGCGGCGGCGAAATCCAGCACCTCGCTTTCCGCCACCAGCGGGCAGACCCAATAGACCTGCGCGCCTTCGTCGAGCTTGCGCGCCACCGCTTCCAGCAGATCGGGCAAGGTGGAAAGCGAATGGACGGTGGTGCGCACCGCGCCGCGGCCGGGCGGCTTCTCGGCCAGCCGGCTCACGTCCATCTCCCCCCACTGGGTCAGCAGCAAGGTGCGCGGGATCGGTGTGGCGGTCATCACCAGCACGTCGCTCTCGCGGCCCTTCTCGCCCAGCAGGAGGCGCTGGGCGACGCCGAACCGGTGCTGCTCGTCGATCACCGCGAGGCCGAGGTCGTGGTACGCCACCGCCTCCTGGAACAGCGCATGGGTGCCGACGACGATCGGCACCGAGCCGTCCGCCAGGCCGCGCAGCAGCCGCGCCCGCTCCTTGCCCTTCACCGCGCCGGTCAGCAGCGCGACCGGCACCGGCGAGAGGGCAGACAGGGTGCGATGATGCTGCTTCGCCAGCACCTCGGTCGGCGCCATCAGCGCCGCCTGCGCGCCGGCTTCCACCGCGCGCAGCATCGCCAGCAGCGCGACCACGGTCTTGCCCGAGCCGACATCGCCTTGCAGCAGGCGCAGCATCCGGCGCGGCGCGGCGAGGTCGGCGTCGATCTCGGCCAGCGCAGCGCGTTGTGCGGCCGTCAGCGCATAGCCGAAACGTGCCAGCGCGCGGGCGCGCAAGGTGCCGTCGCCGGCCAGCGCCCGGCCCGCCCGCGCCCGCACCCGCCCGCGCACTACGGCCAGCGCCACCTGGCCGGCCAGGAGTTCGTCATAGGCCAGGCGGGCGCGCGGCAGCGCGTCCGGCAGGGTCTCGGGCGCCTGGAGCGCGCGGAGCGCTTCGGCGAAGCCGGGCCAGCGCTGGCGGCGCAACAGCACCGGATCGTGCCATTCGGCAAGTTCGGGCAGCGCCACCAGCGCCTGCGCCAACGCCGCACGAACCTGGCGCGGCCATAGGCCGGCGGTCAGCGGCCAGACCGGCTCGATCGCCGGCAGACGCTCGGGGTGATCGGCCGGCACCACATGATCCGGGTGCGGCAGGCTGAGCGTGTCGCCGAAGCGGTCCGCCTTGCCGGAGACCAGCAGCTTCGCGCCCGGCGGCATCTGACCCTCACGGGCGAATTTGAAGAACACGAGTTCCGCGAAGCCGGTCCCGTCGGTGACCAGCACCTTCCAGGGCTGGCGCGCATTGGCCGGGGGATCGTGGCGCACCACCTCCACCGCCAAAGTCACAACCGGCCCCGGCCGCGCCTCGGCGATCGTGCTCCGGACACGACGATCGACGTAGGACTCCGGCAAATGGAACAGCAGGTCGAGCACGCGCGCGCCGCCGGCCACGCGCGCGAGGAGGGAGCCCAGCGTCGGGCCGATGCCGCGCAGGCTGGTCAGGGGGGCGAAAAGCGGGAGGAGGGGGTCGGGTTCCACGGCTGGGGGCGGGTATGCCACCGGGACCGGGGGCGAACCAGAACGGGTAGCCGCGGCGGCGATCAGAGCAGCGCGGCCCCGGCCTCTGCCGCGGCGCGGCACAGCGCGGCATCGAAGCTGGCGAGCGGCAGGGCGGCGCGCAGGCTCAGTTCCAGATAGGCGGCGTCGTAGAGGGTCAGCCGATGGCGTTCGGCGAGCGGGGCGATGTCCGGCCAGGCGCGGGCGGCGGTCTCGGGATCGATCGCGATCGGCAGGCGGTCGAGCTGGTCGAGGAAGCTCAGCCGCTCCTCCGCGCGAAGCTGGCCGCGGCGCTGAACCAGCAGCAACACGTTGCCGATCTCCAGCGGCCAGAGCGACGGGACCCGCGCGCCCTCGGCCGCAACCTGGGCCAGGATGTCGCGGGCGCGGTCGGAGTGCTGCTCGGGCAGCAGGGCGGCGAGCACGACCGAAGCGTCCAGGATCATCATTCCGCGAGACGGCGCCGACGCGCTCAGCGGCGGCCTTCGTCGCGCAGCGCGCGAATGTCCTCCAGCGTCACCCGCACCCCGCGGGCGGCGAGGTCGTGGCGCAGGCGGGTGATCGCCTCCACCGCGGCGCGGGCGGCGGCACGGTTCGGGCCGCCGGGATCGGGGATCAGGCGGGCAATCGGGTGGCCGTGGCGGGTGATGACGAACTGCTCCCCGCGTTCCACCCGGTCGAGCAGGTGGGAGAGGCGGGATTTGGCGTCGTAGGCGCCGACGGTGGGGGGATCGGTGAGGACAGCGGTCATGGGCGGTATATGGACTGGTCGGCCGACTGGTGCAAGTTGCGGAGAGCGCGTCACTTATCTGCCCGCCGTCGCGCATGCCTTCCGGGCGCGGCCGGGTCCTCTGGATCGAGCGAGGCCGCGCGCACCTGCTTCGCCTTCGCCCCCGCGGCGTCACCGGTCCGCTCCAGCAGCGCGCCCCAGTGCGCGTGCGGGGCGGCCCAGAGCGGATCGCAGGTGATCGCGCGGGCATACTGCGCCGCCGCGTCGGCGGCCCGGCCGCGCGCGGCCAGGCAGTCGCCCCAGCCGAGATAGGGCGCGGCCCAGCGCGGGGCGAGCCGCGCCGCTTGCTCGAACCGGCTGCACGCGCCCGCGCTGTCCCCGGCGGCGAGCAGGGCGCGGCCCCAGGCTTCGTGGCCGTCGGCCCAGCTCGGGGCGGACGCGGCGGCGTGCCGGGCCGCCTCCAGCGCGGCCTTGTGCTCTCCCACCACGGCCAGCACGTCGCTGCGGACGACATAGAGCGGCGGATCGTGCGGATTGCGGGCGAGCGCCTCGTGGATATAGCCGAGCGCGGCCGCGGCCCCTTCCGCCTGCCAGAGTGCGCGGGCCAGCAGCGCCGTGGCGCCCATCGAGCGCACGCCGGAGCGAGTGGCGCGGCGCAACGGCACGATCGCGCCCGCTGCGTCGCCGGAGAGAAGCAGCAGGTGCCCCAGGCGCACCCAGCCACCGTTGTGATCCGGCCGGGTGGCACACATGTGATCCGCATAGTCGCGTGCCGCGGCGTAGTCGCGCAGGCAGGTCAGTGTCCAGCTCAGCAAGGTCATGACGCCCGGCAGCGTCTGCTCAGTGAAGCGAAATCTCCGGCCATCGAGAACGCGGTCGGCGTGTCTGCGTGCTGCCGCGTAATCGTGTCGCAGTACCCCGGCGAAGCCGAGACTCAATGCGCCGCTGACATCACGCCGGTCACGTCGCAGGCAACGTCGGCCAGCGGTTTCGGCTCCTGCAATGTCGAGCGCGTAAACCAGGATCTGCCCGTGCAGACCGTGCGCGGTGGCGGATCGCCAGCGGCGCGCCGCATAGGCCCGCACGACCTCCCGCGCCGCGTCCCATTGCCCGCTTGAGGCAAGCGCGATCATCAGCCCAGCCGAGGCTGCCTGGTCGATCGGACAGCGTTGTACTGCCGCCTGGTGGCGCGCGATGCCGCCGGCGAAATCGCCCGATTGGAGCAGGATTTCGCCCCACAGATTGAGCGCGAGCGCCGCCGCGCGCGCATCCGGCCCGGTGACGAGCGGGCGCAGCGCCGCAATGGCGCCGGCGTCGTCGCCCCGGCTGCGGCGGTACACCGCCAGCACATACGGCTGGGTTTCAAGGAATATGTGCTCGCCCGCCGCCAGCAGCAGCGCGTCGAGCGCGGCGGCGGGCCCGGCGAAGCTTGCCCGGCCGCGGTCGCGCACGCGCACGGTGACACTCAGCGCCTCGGCCGCGCCGGTGAGCTCGCCAGCAACGAAGGTGTCGCGCCCGAGCATCGCGCGCAGATAGGCGAACACGCTATTGAGCGAGACCCGCGCCCCGGGAATGGAAATGTCCGAGCCGATGCCGGTCTGGCGCAACGCGCGCTTCTCGGCGGAAGTGACGGCATGATCACGGATGAAGGCGAGCTGGTCGTGCAGCCGGCGCGCCACCACCGACCCCGACCAGCCCTCGGCCTCCAGCGCCGGCGGCACGTCGAACGCCTCCACCACCAACGAGCGCCGGCGCACCTCGCGCCAGGCGAGCGCGAGCAGGCCGAAGCCGAGGCCGAGCACCGCGACGGCGAGCGTGGCTTCGCGCAGCAGCACGAACTCCCCGATCAGGCGTTCATGCGCGAGCCGGCCTTCGATCAAGTGCAGCAGGCGCGGTGGGCCGGAGAGGGTGATCGCCGTCGGAATGGCGGCGCCCTACCCGCAGCGGTAACGGCGCATCTTGGTCAGGCGTTTCGGCATGGGCGCGTTTCCCCGCTACTGAAGTATTGGTTGTCGGCATGACCTGCGTTGATGCGGCCCGGCGCACGGCGACGCCGCCATCGCCGGCCTCGCCGAAACCAGAACGTTACCATGGAATTCAGTCGGAGGCCAGCATCGCCCGTGCGACGAAGGGGGCGGGCAACGCTCCCGGCGCAGCTTGGTGGCCGGCCAGGTCGGAGCAGCCCTGCGCGTCATGGGCGGGAATTGGCCCCTGACAGCATCCACGACCCAAGCTATATCCCACCCCGGCCATGAACGAATCAGAACCGGACGCGCTCGACGCGCGACGCCGCCGCCTGCTGTACCGCGCCACCCACCGCGGCACGCAAGAAGCCGATCTCCTGATCGGCGGCTTCCTCAAACCGCGACTCGCTGCCATGACCGGGACCGAACTCGGCGCCATGGAAACCCTGCTGGAACACCCCGACCCCGACCTGGCCGACTGGCTCACCGGCCGCCGCCCGATCCCGCCGGAGGCCGACTGCCCCCTGCTGCGCGCCATGCGCAGCGCGGCGGGGGCATGATGCGGGCGGGGTTGGGAGTGGGGGAGAAGCAAGCAAGGCCAGAGGGGCGTTGCCCCCCTGGACCCCCCACCAGGGGACAAGTCCCCTGGACCCCTCCGACGGCTTCGCCAGGAAGGGGGCGCGACCCGGACCAACGAGAGGGCGCGGTTGCGCCCCCTTCCTGGCGAAGCCCCCC
>JAJZVS010000461.1 GCA_021845555.1 Pseudomonadota bacterium | reverse complement strand
CGCCGCGCCGGCTTCCGCCTGCTGCGGCCCCACCGCCGCCGCGCCCTCCGAGGAGGCGATCAAGACCCTGGTCCGCGCCCGCTACGGCGGCATCGCGGCCGGCACCGGGGCGGCCTGTTGCGGCGGGGACGCGACGAAATCGGCGCAGATGGGCTACGCGGCCGACGAGATCGCGGCCGGGGAAGGCGCCAATCTCGGCCTCGGCTGCGGCAATCCGCAGGCGATCGCGGCGCTGCGGCCGGGGGAGGTGGTGCTCGACCTCGGCGCCGGCGCCGGGTTCGACTGCTTCCTGGCCGCGCGCGCGGTCGGGCCCGCCGGGCAGGTGATCGGCGTCGATATGACGCATGAGATGCTGGCCAAGGCGCGCGCGAACGCGGCGCGGCTGGGGGCGGGGAATGTCTCCTTCCGGCTGGGGGAGATCGAGCATCTGCCGGTGGCCGACGATACCGCCGACGTGATCCTGTCCAACTGCGTGATCAACCTGGTACCGGACAAGGCGCAGGTGTTCCGCGAGGCGTTCCGAGTGCTGAAGCCGGGCGGGCGGCTGGCGATCTCCGACGTGGTGAACATGGCGCCGCTGCCCGAAGCGCTGGCCGCCGATCCGGCGCTGCTGTGCGGCTGCGTGTCCGGCGCCGCGCCGGTGGCCTCGGTCGAGGGGTGGTTGCGGGCGGCCGGGTTCACCGATATCGCGGTGACGCCGAAGCCGGAAAGCCGGGAGCTGATCGCGACCTGGGCGCCGGGGACGGGGATCGAGGATTTCGTGGTCTCGGCGGCGATCGAGGCGCGCAAGCCGGGTGGCTGCGGCCCGGCGGGGTGCTGCGGGTAAGGTTCCGGTCGGAACCAGCGGCGCGGGGCCTCGGTCGGGGCGGATATCCGTTTCAGTATCGTAACAATTAGCGCGCGCGTCGCCCGCCCGGCTCAAAACCCGGGTATCGTCCGGCCCATCCCGACCAGGGCCATCAGATCGACCCGCCGCCCCGGGCGCCACTTGCGCGGGCGCGGTGGGCGCGGCGCGCGCGGCGCGCGTGGACGCTCGGGCGCCGGGGGCGTGCCCGGCACCACCACCGCCAGCATCCGGCACAGCGGGCGCAGCAGCCGCACCAGCGCCGGCGTCGCGGCAAGCAGGGCCACCATCTCGGGATCGTTCAGCAGATACTGGAGCTGCGAGCCGGCCGCGACGGTGTCGATCGAGACCGCGCACAGCCAGCCGGGTCGACGGGGGAAGCAGAGCCGGGCGGGCTTGGACGGGGGCGGGGGCGCCGGAGGGGCACCTTGTGCGGCGAGCGCGCCAAGGGATGCGGCATCGGGCGATGGGGCGGCGCGGTCGGCCGGCGGCGCGGGCTTGCGGCGGACGCGCGGCGGCGGCGTCACCAGGCCGCCGGGCTGGGTGGCCAGCGCGATCAGCGCGGCGACGCGCTGCGCCAGCCGCCCCAGCCGGTTCCACAGCAGCAGGACCCGCGGTTGGTCGAGCGGGCGGCGCGCGCGCGGGTCCGCCATGCCCTTGCGCAGCAGGCCGATGATCATGCCGAACCGGTCCGCCAGCGGGTGCGGCCTGGTGGGATACTGGGGGGAATACAAGCTGATGATGGTACGCGGCCTCAACAAGAGGACGATCTCTTTCAGTGGGAACCGGAGGCGGGAGCGCGCCGGCGACCGCGCCGGGGGCCCGGGCCTGGTCGGCGGCCCCGGGGATTGCGGCCACGATAACCCGCGGGTGTGAAGATTCCGTTAACGCCGGGCGTGGTCGGGCGGAATGTGGTGCGGCGGCCATGCGCGGGCATCCTTCCGGCCGCACACCGGAAGGCCGCGCCGTAGTGCGAAACCCGGCGCCCCGGCGCGCCGCTTCGGCGGGGAGGAAGCCGGGGCTCCGAGGCCGCCTGGCACGGGGATCGCGGCTTGCGGGGTCTCCGTCGCGATCGAGGCGGGGAAGGCTGGGGCGGCGGGCGCGGCCGGACGGCCGCGGCTCGCGTCGGAAAGCGGCCTAAAGACTGGATCTAGCCGCGAGGTGACCTGCTGGTCGGCGCGGCGGGCATTCGAGAGCGGACGTTCCTATTTGGACTGACCGCACCCGAGGACTGAGGGTTTTCGATACGGTGGGTGGTAGGCTCAGAATGGCGATCGGAGGCCATCTTCCGGTGACGGCCAGAGAGTGGGATTTCTGAACAGGGTCGGATGGTAGCCATTGGGAGTGTGCGGGCGACCGTCCTGAACACTCTGACTGTTGGCATTGGTGTTCAGTCCGGTCGGGGCGGTCATCTGAGTAAAGGCTCCGACTAGGGAACATCCATGTACAAATAGCTATGGTATTTCAGTGCTTTGATTGATTCCAAACGCTGCGAGACTGTCCTCGATTTCCAGTAAGGTGGACGCACTCTCGCCGGAAGACGGAGCCTGCTTTGGTCGAGGAACTACTGGGATACGTGGTAGTCAATATCGCACGCGGGAAGTGCACCACTAGCCCGAGTAGGACTGAGGCCACGCTGACCGCCGACGCTCCAAACCCCGTCGGCCCTGTCAACCCAAAATAGAAATGTCCCCTAATCCTCCAAAGTAGGAATGTCCCCTTTTGGCGTGGGCGGTGCAGGGTCGGCGCGATGGCGGCGCATGGCCGGTGGTGCCTGACGGTTGGTGGGTCGGCG
>JAJZVS010000460.1 GCA_021845555.1 Pseudomonadota bacterium | reverse complement strand
TGCTGAACAATTTCTCGATGGCGATCGAGCTGAAGGTGATGCCGATCTCGACCGAGAAGTATCGTTCGACCGACATCTCCGGCGATTACGCGGCGATGGCGCGCGCCTTCGGCGGCTACGGGGAACGGGTGACCGATCCGGGCGAGATCGCGGCGGCGATCAAGCGCGGGATCGCGCAGACGGAAGAGGGCAAGCCGGCGTTGCTGGAATTCATCACCGGGAAGGAGACGCGGGTCTCCAAGTTCTGATGCCGGTGGGATCAGCCTTGCCAGTCCTCGGCGCGCAGCCCGGGCACGCGGGCAAATTCGGCGTAGTTGTGGGTGATCAGCGTCAGGCCGCGCGCTTTCGCCTGACCGGCGATCAGCACGTCGTACGGGCCGATCGGGGTTCCGGCGCGGGCGAGCGCGGCGCGGATGGCGCCGGCCTCGCGCGCGTCCTCCCGGTCGAAATCCAGCGTCGCGAAGCGCAAGGCGTCCACCACCGCGAGGTTGCGGACCGGATGGGCGCTCTTGCTGGCACCATAATAGAGCTCGTGCAGCACGACGGCCGGAAGGCCGAAGTCCTCCGTCGCATGGCGGTGCATGCGGGCAAGCAGCCGTGGGTGGCCCTTCAGCGCCTCGATCACCGCGTTGGTATCGAGCAGGAACCTCATTCGAAGAAGTCGAGCGCCGGCCGCGCCTGCTCGGCCGGACGTTCGAGCGCGGCGGCGGCGGCATCCGCGTCCAGCCGGCCGATCAGCGCATCGAGCCAGGCCCAGTCGTGCTGGACCGCTTCCAGGATCACCGCCGCGCCGTGGCGGCGGATGCGGACTTCCTCGGTGTCGAAGCGGAATGCCTTCGGCAGCCGTACCGCCTGGGAGCGGCCGGACCAGAAGACCTTGGCGGTGTCCATCTTGTGCCTCCAGGGCGGGATATGGCAAAGATATATATCATCAGGTCGGGGGCGTCAAGCCCTGCCCCGGCCAGCACGGGGGACCCCATGAAGATCGACCGCATCGAGACACTGCGCGCGGATGCCGGCTGGCGCATGTTCTCCTACCTGAAAATCTCCACCTCGGACGGCATCACCGGCTGGTCGGAGTTCAATGAGAGCTTCGGCTCCACCGGGCTGGCCGACGTGATCAACGGCTTGGCGCCGGTGCTGATCGGCAAGGACCCCCGCCGGTTCGAGGCGATCACCCAGCACCTGCACGTGCTGACGCGCCAGTCGCGCGGCGGCATCAACCAGCAGGCGATCGCGGCGATCGAGAACGCGCTGCTGGACGTGACCGGCAAGGCCTATGGCGTGCCGGTGTGCGCGCTGTTCGGTGGCCCGATCCGCGAGCGCATCCCCGTGTACTGGTCGCATTTCGGCACCTACCGGGTGCGCAGCGCGGCGCTGATGGGCGTGGCCCCGATCCGCAGCTACGACGACCTGGCGCGCCATGCCGGGGAGGTCAAAGCGCGCGGCTTCCGCGCGCTCAAGACCAATATCCTGCCGATGACGGAGAACGGGCCGGTGAGCTTCACCCCCGGCTTCGGCCGCACGCCCGGCTGGCCCGAGCTCAACTGGGACAATGCGCTGACCGCCGGCGTGACGAAGCAGTTGCTGGCGATCCGGTCCGCGATCGGGCCGGAGATGGGCATGATGCTGGACGTCAATTTCCATTTCAAGACCGAAGGTTTCCGCCGCATCGCCGCCGCGGTGGCGCCGGCCAACCTGACGTGGCTGGAGATCGACACGCACGATGCGCCCGCTTTGGCGTCGATCCGCCGCGACGCGCCCTGCCCGATCGCCTCCTGCGAGACCCTGCACGCGCGGCGCGAGTTCCGGCCGTATTTCGAGAACTACGCGATGGATGTCGCGATCGTCGATGTGATCTGGAACGGGCTGGCGGAATCGCTGAAGGTCGCGGCGATGGCGGACGTGTATGAAACCAACGTCGCGCCGCATAATTTCTATGGCCATCTGTGCAGCGCCATCAGCGCCCATTTCTCCGCCGCGGTGCCGAATTTCCGCATCATGGAGATCGACCTCGACAGCGCGCCGTGGCGCGACGAGTTCTACGACAGCGTTCCGGTGATCGAGAATGGCGAGTACGTCCTGGCGATGAAGCCCGGCTGGGGCGTCGAAGTGAACGAGAAGGCGGTGCGCGCGCGCCCGCCGCAGGGCTGAACGCAGAAGGGAACGGGCACATGGCGAAATTCCGCATCATCACCCCGGCGGGGGCGAGCTTCACCACCGCCGGCGGGGGCTACGATACCGAAATGGAAGCGCTGGCCGGGATGGACGCGGAGATCGTCGAGATCCCCGCCAACGAGGCGGCGATGGTCGCCGCCGGCCCCTCCGCCGACGCGGTGTACGCGAAGGGTATGCGCATCACCAAGCCGATCATCGACAGCCTGACGAAGTGCCGCGCCATCGTGCTGGGTTCGGTCGGCGTGGACAGCATCGATATCGCCGCCGCGACGGCGCGTGGCCTGCCGGTGACCAACTGCCCGGACACGTTCATCGAGGAAGTGGCCGACCACGCCATGGCTCTGCTGCTCGCAGGCTTCCGCCGCGTGATCGAGCAGGACCGGATGGTGCGCGAGGGCCGCTGGCGCGAGGGCCGTCCGGCGCTGTTGCAGATTCCCCGGCTGATGGGCCAGACGCTCGGCTTC
>JAJZVS010000459.1 GCA_021845555.1 Pseudomonadota bacterium | reverse complement strand
GCGTGACAGTACCTCCCCCCTTGGGTTAACTCCCCCTCACCCTGGTCCGCCCCGGACCGCCCTCCACCCCGGACCCGCCCGCCCCATGGCCAGCAGCAACGACATCCGCGCCGCCTTCCTCGACTACTTCGCCCGCCACGGCCATCAGCCGGTGGAGAGTTCGCCGCTGGTGCCGCGCAACGACCCCACCCTGCTGTTCACCAACGCGGGCATGGTCCAGTTCAAGAACGTCTTCACCGGCCAGGAGAAGCGCCCCTACAACCGCGCCACCACGGCGCAGAAATGCGTCCGCGCGGGCGGCAAGCATAACGACCTCGACAACGTCGGCTATACTGCCCGGCACCATACATTCTTCGAGATGCTGGGCAATTTCAGCTTCGGCGATTACTTCAAGGAACAGGCGATCGCCTACGCCTGGGAGCTGGTCACCCGCGACTACGCCCTGCCCAAGGACCGGCTGCTGGTCACGGTCTATGCGGAAGACGACGACGCCGCCCGGCACTGGCGCGATGTCGCCGGCCTGCCGGATGACCGCATCATCCGTATCCCCACCTCGGACAATTTCTGGCGCATGGGCGATACCGGGCCCTGCGGCCCGTGCTCGGAGATTTTCTACGATCACGGCCCGGCGATCCCCGGCGGCCCGCCCGGCAGCGAAGACGCCGACGGCGACCGGTTCATCGAGATCTGGAACCTCGTGTTCATGCAATACGAGGAAGGCCCGCCCGGGACCCGCACCCCGCTGCCGCGCCCGTCCATCGACACCGGCATGGGCCTCGAACGCATCGCCGCCATCCTGCAAGGCAAGCACGACAACTACGACACGGACACGTTCCGCGCCCTGATCCTGGCTTCCGCCGAGGCCACCGGCACCGACCCCGACGGCCCGCACCGGATCAGCCACCGGGTGGTGGCGGACCATTTGCGCAGCACGTCCTTCCTGATGGCCGACGGGGTGCTGCCGTCCAACGAAGGCCGCGGCTACGTGCTGCGCCGCATCATGCGCCGCGCCATGCGCCATATCCACCTGATGGGGGCGCGCGATCCCGTCATGTGGCGCCTCGTGCCCGCGCTGGTCCGGCAGATGGGGGCCGCCTACCCCGAACTCGGCCGCGCCGAGACGCTGATCGAGGACACGCTGCGGCTGGAGGAGACCCGCTTCACCGCCATGCTGGAACGCGGCCTGCACCTGCTGGCCGAGGAGACCGACCGCCTGCCCGAGCGCGGGACCCTGCCCGGCGCGGTCGCGTTCCGCTTGTACGACACCTACGGCTTCCCGCTCGACCTGACGCAGGACGCGCTGCGCGAGCAGGGGCGCAGCGTCGATCTGGCCGGGTTCGAGCAAGCGATGGCCGAACAACGCACCCGCGCCCGCGCCGCCTGGGCCGGCTCCGGCGAGGCCGCCACCGAAACCGTGTGGTTCGAACTGAAGGAGCGCCTCGGCGCCTCCGAATTCCTCGGCTACAGCACCGAGTCCGCGGAGGGCGAGATCCGCGCCCTGGTGGCCGCCGGCGCGCCGGTGCAAAGCGCCGGGCCGGGCACCGAGGTCGCGGTGGTGCTGAACCAGACCCCGTTCTACGGCGAATCCGGCGGCCAGGTGGGCGATCACGGCACGATTACCAGCCCTGGCACCGGCGCCGACGGCCTGCGCATCGCGGTGCGCGATACCCAGCGCAAGCTCGGCGACTTGGTGGTGCATCTCGGCACGGTGGAGGCCGGCATCGCGCGGGTCGGCGCCCCGGTGGTGGCCGCGGTCGATCACGCCCGCCGCACCGCGATCCGCGCGCACCACTCCGCCACCCATCTGCTGCACGAGGCGCTGCGCCGCACGCTCGGCACCCATGTCGCGCAGAAGGGCAGCCTGAACGCGCCCGACCGGCTGCGCTTCGATATCTCCCAGCCGCGCCCGATCACGGATGCCGAACTCGCCACCGTGGAAACAGAAGTGAACGCGCGCATCCGCGAGAATACCGAGGTCGTGACGCGATTGATGACGCCCGACGCGGCGGTGGAACTCGGCGCGATGGCGCTGTTCGGGGAGAAATACGGCGACGAAGTGCGCGTCGTTTCGATGGGAACCGGGGACGGCAACCGGCTCGCCTGGTCGATCGAACTGTGCGGCGGCACGCATGTGCGGCGCACCGGCGATATCGGCTATTTCCGCATTGTGGCCGAGACCGCCGTCAGCGCCGGCGTGCGCCGGATCGAGGCGGTGACGGGCGCCGCCGCCGAGGCGATGGTGGCGGCGATGGAACGCCAGTTGCGCGAGACCGCCGCGGCGCTGCGCGTAGCGCCGGGCGAACTGACGGAACGGGTGACCGCCCTGGTGGAGGACCGCCGCCGGCTGGAACGCCAGGCGGCGGAGTTGCAGAAGAAACTGGCCACCGGCGGCACCGGCGCCGCCGCGGCGGAGGACATCGGCGGCGTGGCGCTGACCGCGCGCAACCTGGGCGAGGTGCCGGCCCGCGAGTTGAAGGGACTGGCCGAAACCATCGGCAAGCAGAGGGGCAGCGGGGTCGTGGCGCTGGTGTCCACCGCGGAGGGCAAGGCCAGCATCGTGGTGGGCGTGTCGCCCGATCTGACGGCGCGGTTCAGCGCGGTCGATCTGGTGCGCGCGGCGAGCGCGGCGGTGGGCGGCAAGGGC
>JAJZVS010000458.1 GCA_021845555.1 Pseudomonadota bacterium | reverse complement strand
CGAGCGAGAATGCGCAAGACAAACCGACTGGGCGGGGCCGTCGTGACCGCCGCGCTGCTGGCCTTGCCGGCCGCGCCGGCGTTCGCGCTGCCAAATCTGGTGGCGGACGGAACCTTTCCGGCCGGCAGCTTCGCAGGGTGGACCTATACCTCCACCACCAACGTCACCAGCCAGGCGGTGGTCATCAAGACCGACAATGTGGGGCGCAGTTACTCGACCGGCGCCTACGGGCTGCCCATCCCGAACGACACGCTGACCACCGGCAGCCCGGACCTGAGCGCGGGGTACGCGGCATATTTCTCCACCGACACCGGATCGCAGACGCTGTCGCAGACTCTGTCACTGGTGGTCGGGCGCTACAGTATCGGGTTCGATGTGTTCGTGCCGAGCAACGGCTACAACAACCCCAACGACGCGACGTTCACCGGCAGCATCGCGGGGACCGCGCTGTTCTCCGCAGCCTCGGTGGCGACGATCGGGGCGACGGACGGGGTGAACAAATGGGTGACGGTGCAATCCGTCGCGAATGTGATCACGGCGGGGATCTACACCGTGGACTTCACCTTCGCGGGTACCGCAGCGCCGGCGAAGGACATCCTGGTGAACCGGGTGTTCGTGACCGGCGGCGCGATCTTCAGCGGCGGAACCCAGACCCCGGTGCCGGAGCCAGGGGCGCTGGCGCTGCTGGCCGGGGCGGCGGCGCTGCTGGCTGGGGTGCGGCGGCGGAACGCGGCGTCGAGGTAACGCGCGAGGTCCGGCAAGGTCGGCCGCCCGGCCTGCGCCGGGTGCTGCCGGCGCATCGACCTGCGGGCCTCATGTCCGGATCGTCAGGTTCGGGAAGCGCGCCCGGAGCGGTTCGGGGAGCAGCGATGCGGAAACCGTCGCGCCGGACGCAGGATCGGCGACCGTCCCCCCCTTGGCGCGGCAGGCTTGCAGCGCGTAGCGCGTGACGCGAAGATCGGCCAGCACGCTGGCGAGGTCGCACAACGTTTCCGGATCAAATAGGTCCGGGGAGACGGTGGTTCGCACCTCATAGGCGACGCCGCTGGCGAGCAGACGCAGCAGGCTCTCTCGGGCACGCGCGCCGCTGCCGGGTACCCCGGTCAGGCGCGGGTAGTCGTCGAACGGCGCCTTGACGTCGAAGCCGACCCAATCGAGCAGCGGCAGCAGCTCGCTTAATCGGTCCGGATACGGCCCGGCCGTGTGCAGTCCCACCCGGAAGCCGAGCGCGCGCGTCTCGCGCATCGCCGCGGCGAGCCCGCGCTGCAATGTCGGCTCGCCGCCGGAGAACACCACGCCGTCGAGCAGGCCGACGCGCGTGCGCAGGAACTCCATCACCGACCGCCATGTCACCGCACCAGGTCGGTCCGCGTCCAGCAGGTGCGTGTTGTGACAGTAGCGGCACCGCCACGGGCAGCCCTGGCAGAACACGGTGGCGACCAGCTCGCCGGGCCAGTCGCAGCCCGACAGCTTCACGAAGCCGCCGATGCACAGATCAGTCCGCAACGGGCCCGCACTCGTCGGGCCGGGCCTCGGCCTCGCTGAAGAAGCGCCGCTCGGCGAATTCGCTCTGCTTGCCGCGGTTGAACGAGGCCACCGGCCGGTGATAGCCCATCACCCGCGTCCAGACCTCGCAGGGCTGGCGTTCCGCGTCGTCCAGCCGGATGTCGCCGGTCGTGGCCACCGGCACGATGCTGTTCATGCGTCGACTCCTTCTGTAACGCTGCTGTGGGCCGCTACGGTGCTGCGGGCCTGCCGCTTGCGGGCAAGGATCTCCGCGTCGCACTTGGGACAGAATTCGTGCGTGCCGCCGAGATAGCCGTGCGTCGGGCAGATCGAGAAAGTGGGCGTGACCGTGATGTACGGCAGCCGGAAATTCTCCAGCGCCCGGCGCACCAGCTTGCGGCACGCTTGGGCCGAGGACACACGCTCGCCCATATACAGATGCAGCACCGTGCCGCCGGTGTATTTGCGTTGCAGATCGTCCTGCAACGCCAGCGCCTCGAACGGATCGTCGGTGAAGCCCACCGGCAGCTGCGAGGAATTGGTGTAGTAGGGCGCCTCCGGCGTGCCCGCCTGCAGGATGTCGGGGAAGCGCTTGCGGTCCTCGCGGGCGAAGCGGTAGGTCGCGCCTTCCGCCGGCGTGGCCTCCAGATTGTACATGTGCCCGGTCTCGTTCTGGTAGCCGACGATGCGCGCCCGCACATGATCGAGCAGCCGCAGGGCGAAGGCGCGGCCCCATGCGGTGCTGACGTCCTCGGCGTCACCGGTGAAGTTGCGGATCATCTCGTTCACGCCGTTCAGGCCGAGCGTGGAGAAGTGGTTCCGCAGCGTGCCGAGATAACGCCTGGTGTAGGGATACAGCCCGCCGTCCATCAGCCGCTGGATGGTCTTGCGCTTCACCTCCAGGCTGTCGCGGCCGAGGTCGAGCAGCCGATCGAGGCGGGCGAGCAACCCGGCCTCGTCGCCCTTGTGCAGATAGCCCAGGCGGGCGCAGTTGACGGTGACGACACCGAGCGATCCCGTCTGCTCGGCGCTGCCGAACAGCCCGTTGCCGCGCTTGAGCAGCTCGGTCAGGTCGAGCTGCAACCGGCAGCACATCGAGCGGATCATGTTCGGCTTGAGATCGGAGTTCAGGAAATTCTG
>JAJZVS010000457.1 GCA_021845555.1 Pseudomonadota bacterium | reverse complement strand
TCCCGCCGCGCGACAAGGCGGCCGCACACCGGCTGGCAGCCACGGTGCTGCGCCGCCTCGGCACGCTGGACGCCGTGCTCGAACCGCTGCTGCGCAAGGCGCCGCCCGAACCGGTGCGCCATATCCTGCGCCTCGGCGCCGCCGGGCTGCTGCTGCTGGAAACGCCAGGGCACGCCGCGGTGGCAACCGCGGTGGCACTGACGCGCGCGCGGCGGCTGGCCCCCTTCGCGGGGCTGGTGAATGCGGTGCTGCGCCGGCTGGCCGCTACCGGACCGGCAGCCCTGGAGGGGCTCGACGGGCCGCGCCTCGATACGCCCGCCTGGCTCTGGGCGAGCTGGGGCGCCGAGGCACGGGCGATCGCCGAAGCGCATCTGATCCCGCCGCCGCTCGACCTCAGCCTGTGCCCCGGCGCACCGGTGCCCGAAGGCGGGGACCTGCTGCCCACCGGGTCGGTCCGCTTGCCGCCCGGCACCCGCGTGGCCGACATCGCGGGCTTCGCCGCCGGCAGCTGCTGGGTGCAGGACGCCGCCGCCGCGCTGCCGGCCCGGCTGCTCGCCGTCCGCCCGGGCGAGACGGTGGCCGACCTGTGCGCCGCGCCCGGCGGCAAAACCGCCCAACTCGCCACCGCCGGCGCCCGCGTCACGGCGGTGGAACGCGATCCCGCGCGGGCCCGATGGCTGTCGGAGAACCTCGCCCGGCTCCATCTGACTGCCACGGTGATCGCTGCGGACGCGCTCGAATGGCGCCCGGCGGACCAATTCGACGCCGTGTTGCTGGATGCCCCGTGCAGCGCCACCGGCACCATCCGCCGCCACCCGGACGTCGCCCGGCTGAAACGCCCGCGCGACATCGTCGCCCTGGCGGCCCAACAGGACCGGCTGCTCACCGCAGCCGCCACCCTGCTACGCCCCGGCGGGCGGCTGATCTACGCGGTCTGCTCGCTGCAACCCGAGGAAGCCGCGCCCCGCATCGCCGCCGCCCTGACCCACGGCCCCTGGCGCGCCGAACCCTTCACCGCCGACGAACTCGCCGCCCTGCCCCAAGCGCGCACCGCGGACGGGTTCCTCCGCACTACCCCCGCCCTGTGGCCCACCCGCGGCGGCATGGACGGCTTCTTCGCCGCCCGGCTGGTGCGCACATAGCGCGGGCGGGGGCGTGAGGGCGGGGGGACGGAGAAAGAAAGGCCAAGGGGGCTTTGCCCCCCTGGACCCCCCACCAGGGGACATTGTCCCCTGGACCCCTCGGACGGCTTCGCCAGGAAGGGGGCGCTACTCGGACCTTGGCTGGTCCGGGTCGCGCCCCCTTCCTGGCGAAGCCATTAGCGGGTTCCAAGGGCGATGCCCTTGGCGGGGTTCCAAGGGGCAGCGCCCCTTGGCCTTCCTTCTCCCCCATTACCGTACTCACTCCCCCGCCCGGGCCATGGCGCGTTCGGGTGGGGGGTAGCGGTGCAGCAGGCGGAGCATGAGGGCCATGGCGGGGAGGGCGCAGAGCATGGCGAGGGCATAGAAGGTGGTCCAGCCGGTGGCCTGGGCGAGGAAGCCGGACAGGCCGCCGACGGTTCGGAGCGCGATGGCGGCGAGTGAGGACAGCAGGGCGTATTGGGTGGCGGTGAACTCCGGCGCGCAGAGGCCCGAGAGGTAAGTAATGAAGGCGGCGTCGGCCATGCCTTCCGCGAAGGCTTCGATCACCACGGTCCCCAGCAGCACGTGCGCGTGTCCGGCCGAGGCGGCGAGCAGCAGGTACATGCCCATCGAGACGGTTTGCACCCAGCCGGTGGCGAGCAGCGCGCGTCCGACGCCGATGCGGGCCACCAGTGTCGCGCCCAGCGCGGTGCCGGCGAAGGTGGCGGCGAGCGAGAACGGTCCGTTGGCCACGGCGATGGCGGCGCGGTCGAAGCCGAGGTGGGTATAGAACGGCGCGGTCATCACGCCGGCCATTGCCTCGCCCAGTTTGAACAGCGCGACGAAGCCCAGGATTGTCAGCGCGCCGGGGCGGGCGAGGAGCTCGCGCAGTGGCTCGACCACGGCGGTGGTGAGGCGGGCGGCGAAGCCGGCGGTGGCGCGGCGGATTGTCACCACAGGTTCCGGCGCCGCCAGCGTGACCAGCGGGGCCAGCGCGGCCAGCGCGGCGACGCAGAGCAGCGCGCCGTGCCAGCCGAGGTATTTGGATGCCTCGATCGCGCCGGCGCCGGAGATCAGCAGCGCGGTGCGGTAGCCCCAGACGTAGGCGGCCATGGCGGCGCCTTGCAGGCGCGGGGCGAAGGTCTCGATCCGCCAGGCGTCGATCACGATGTCCTGGCTGGCGGACAGGAAGGCCACCAGCGCCGCCGCCGCCACCGCGCCGGCCGGCGCGGTTTCCGGCCGGGCCAGCGCGAGCAGCAAGGCGGCGAGTGCGAGCGCCGGCTGGATCGCCGCCAGCCAGCCGCGCCGGCGGCCGAGTCGGGCGAGGGGGCCTGGCGGGCGCGTCTGGTCGAGCAGCGGCGCCCAGAGGAACTTCAGCGAATAGGCCAGCCCGACATTGGCGGTGAGGCCGATCAGCGCGAGGGACACCCCGCCGTCGGACAGCCACAGGCGGAAGGTGAAGCCCGACAGCGGCAGCGGCAGGCCGGAGAAGAACCCATAGGCGCCCATCAGCCACAGCCGCCGGTCGGCGAGCAGGCGGGGCGGGGCG
>JAJZVS010000456.1 GCA_021845555.1 Pseudomonadota bacterium | reverse complement strand
CGCCCGACGGTGCGCGATCTGGCCGACGACATCACCGAGCGCACGCCCGCGCGCTACGGCTGGGTGGCGTTCTTCCTCGGTTTCGTCGCGGTCGGGGCGACGCTCGCGGCGCTGTCGGGCCAGCGGCTGCTGCTCTATCCGCCGCTGGTGGTGATGGGCTTCGAAATGTTCGCCCATCCGGCGGTTTGCCCCTGGGCACGGCGCCCGTTGCTCCTGCCGCTGATCTGCGTGCTGACCGCGACCGGCGGGGTGGCGCTGGTGGCGCTGCTCGGCGTTGGCCCGCTCGCCGCCATGGGCGCCATCCTGATCGGGATCGCAGTGCTGGCGGCGTTCGACCTGCACGCCCCGCCCGCGCTGGCGGTCGGCCTGCTGCCCTTCGTGATCCCCAATCCCGGCCTGGGCTTCCCGCTCGCGGTCGGCGCCGGGACGGTATTGCTCGCGGCGACGTTCGTGATCTGGCGGCGGCTGGCCCGCCGGCCCGCTCAGTCTCTCAGGATCCTGAGCAGCGCCGAATAGCCGCGACCGGCGAGCCGCTCCGCCGCCGTCACCGCCCCGGGCGGCCCCCCAGCCGCTCGGCCTCGGAGAACGGCGACGGCCCGCGCAGCAGCGCCTCGTGGCACCCGAGCAGCGGGCGCGAGGTGACGGGAAAGGCGCGGAACCAATCGCGCCGGCTGCCGTGCGCAGGCAGGCCCGGGATGAACGGCAGCCTCACGCTCCCTCAGCGATGGGTCACGTTCCAGGTTTCCTCGATCCTGGTGCCGGCCTGGCGCAGGATCTTGGCGACCGGACAGAACCGGCCGAGATCGGCGCGCAGCTGCGCGACCTGCCCGGGACTGGCCGCGGTGGCGAAGCTGATCCCGAGCGCGATGTCGGGGAACGGTACCGCTACCTCCTCCTGCAAGGTCGTGCCGCGGCGATCGAGGATGGCGCGGACGGTGACGTCCATATCCTCGATCGGCACACCGTCGCGTTTGGCGATCTTGTGCAGGATCACGTTGGTGCAGCCGATCAGCGACGCGAGCAGCGTGCCGAGCGGCGTCGGCGCCAGATCGGTGCCGCCGCCGGCCACCGGCTCGTCGATGGTGATCTCGTGCTCGCGGATGCGCACCCTTGTCAACGTGCCGGTTTCGCAGCGGCCGTTGAGATCGATCGTCACCATGGTCTTTTCGCGGATCGCAACCATTTGTCGTTCCTCCCTTGTGTTACGTCATGCGGCGCCTACCAGCGCAGGCAGGTCGGCGAGCGTTGTCACCATGTGATCGGGGTGCCCCGGCAGGCGCTCGGACTTCTGCCCGTAGCGGTTGCACCACACCACCCGCATCCCGAAGGCGGAGGCGGCGTAGGCATCCCAGGCGTTGGACGACTGGAACGACACCTCTGCCGCCGCCACGCCTAACCGTTCCAGCGCGCGCCGATAGACGCGCGGATCGGGCTTGAACACGCCCACTTCCTCGACCGAGATCACCGCGTCCAGCAGATCGCCGATCCTGTTGCCCACGACTGCCGTCTCCAGCATCGAAGGCGAACCGTTGGACAGGATCGCGGTCTTCAGCCCCGCCGCCCGCAGCCGGCGCAACGTCTCCGGCACTTCGGGGAACACCTCCAGCGTGCGGTACAGATCCATCAGCCGCGTGCGCAGCGCGGGATCGGCGAGACCCAGCGTGTCCAGCGCGTAGTCGAGCGAATCCCCGGTGATCTGCCACAGATCGACATAGCGCTGCTGCAACGAGCGTAGCCAGGTGTATTGCAGCTGTTTGTCGCGCCACAGCGCGGTCAGCGCCGGCGCCTGCTCCCCCAGCACGTCCGCGCAGGAGCGCGCCGCGGCGGCGAAATCGAACACCGTGCCATAGGCGTCGAACACGCAGGCGCGGATCCCCCCGAGCGCGGCCATTAGGCGACCCCCGCCGGTGCGATCCGGTCCAGCACTTCGCCGCGGGCCGGGTAGTTCTTGGCGATGACGAAGTCGAGCGCGCCCAGGATGTCGGCAAAATGCGGCCGGGCGAAGGGCATGGTCTGCACGGTGCCGAAATAGAGCGTGCCGTCCGGGCGGATCACGAACAGCCCGGGTTCGACGAACAAGGCCGGCTCGGCGACGCCGGCCGAGGTGGGGCCGCGGCCCGAGGACACGTAAAGACCCCAGCGCCGCGCGGCGTCGAGGTCGAGCCCGTAGCCGATCGGCAGCTTCGCGAGCCGCCATTTCTCCTTCGCCTGCGCGGCGCGCTCGGCGTCGTCGCTGGTGATCGCGACCACGCCGACGCCGCGGGCGGCGAAGTCGTCGAGCTTGCCGTCCAGATCGCGCAGATACGTGGCGCAGATCGGACAGTGCAGGCCGCGATAGACCACGACCATGGTGAAGTTCTGCGGCTGCTGATCCGACAGCCGCCAGGTGCCGCCGCCCACCAGGGGCAGGGCGAGGTCGGGAACCTTCTGGCGCGGGAACAGGGGGGAGACGGGGTGGATGGACATGGGTGATTTCCTCCGAGTGGTGATTCCCATTATTTATGGAACGCTCGTTCTTTTTGGTCAAGCCGGGACCCTGCCGCGACGATCGACGGCGGCCACGGCCGTATCGAGACCAGGACCGCTACCGTCATCCACGCTGTCGGCTGGCTGCGGGGTGGGCCCGACCTGAAAGGCTTGGCGATTGTCGAGAGCCACAGGGGGCGCCCCGC
>JAJZVS010000455.1 GCA_021845555.1 Pseudomonadota bacterium | reverse complement strand
CCGGCGACGATCTCGTCGCGCGGGTGGCAGGCGACACGGGTACACAGCACGCCGTCCCCGCCGGCCAGTTCCATCGGCGCCTTGCCCATCGGGCCGCCGCCGAAGAACGGCCACAACACCATCGCGTCCGCCCCGCTGGTTGCCAGCCACTTGCCGGTGCGGCTGAACGACAGCGACTCCGACTTGCCCGGATAGCCGCTCATGCGCATGTGCTTGCCCTCGGGCAGGCTCCAGCCGTGCAGCGCGTTCTCCTGCATCGCCGTCACCACCGCCTCCCCCTCGGGATGCAGCGCGATGCCGATGTGGCTGCCCTTCCATTCCAGCACCCGAGGCAGGGTGTCGCTCCGCGCGGCGACGAACCACAAGCTGGCGCCGTTATAGTGCGAGCAGGCAATGCGCTTGCCCTTGGCATCGAAGGCGATGCCGGTGACGCTGGACGGATGCATCAATTCCTTCAGCTTCTCCCCGGCCGCGTCGAACAGGAACACGGTCTTACCGACCGCGCCGGCGATCAGCCCCTTCTCCCCTGGATCGGTGGCGACCTGCTCGACCCATTTGTGGCCGAACGTGCCCAGCGTCCGCACCGTCCCGTCCAGCGCGATCCGGCACAGCCGGCCGTCGTCGCCGCCGGTGACGAAACCCGCGACCGGGTCCAACGCCAACGCCAGGATCGCGCCCTGATGCACCGGAGCCTCCCGCCATGGCGCATCGGGGGCTGCGGGATCGACCAGCCGCAGCGTCCCATCGCCCAGCGCGAAGGCAAGCAGGCCCGAGCCGCGGTCGAAGCGGGCGCCCACCACGAAGGCATCGAGCGCACGAGAGCTGCCGCGGCTCTCGATCAGGAAATGCGCGGTCGCGGTCTCTCCCATCGTCAGTCCGCCGCGCAGGCTTCGAAGCCGCGGCGGAGCTGCGGGCGATTGAGGTTGCGGCCGATGAACACGAGCCTGCTGCGGCGGGGTTCGCCCTCCTTCCAGGGACCGATGAAATCGCCGTCGGCGATCATGTGTACGGCCTGGAAGGCGAAGCGTCGGTCATCCCCGCGATAGTGCAGGATCCCCTTGGTGCGCAGCAGGTCCGGCCCTTGTGTCGCCAGCAAACCGCCGATCCAGGCGTTGAACTTCTCCGGATCGATCGGTCGGTCGGTCTCAAAGCTGACCGATGTCACATCCTCGTTGTGCTCGTGCGCGTCGTCTTCCAAGAAATCGGGCGTAGCTTCCAGCACGCGGTTGAGATCGAAGGCGCCGAGACCAAGCACCTGTTCGATCGGCAGCGCGGCGCGTTCGGTACGACGGATCACCGCGAAGCGATTGATCCGCCGGATCGCGGCCTCCACTTGGTCCAACTCCGCGGGCGTGACCAGGTCGGTCTTGTTCAGCACGATCACGTCGGCAAACGCGATCTGGTCCTCCGCCTCATGGCTGTCTTCCAGCCGCGCCAGCACATGCTTGGCGTCCACCACCGTGACGATCGCATCGAGCCGGGTGCGCGCGCGCACCCCTTCGTCGATGAAGAAGGTCTGCGCGACCGGGGCGGGATTGGCCAGCCCGGTGGTCTCGATGATGATGCCGTCGAAGCGGTCGCGCCGCTTCATCAGCCCGCCGACGATACGGATCAGGTCGCCGCGCACGGTGCAGCAGACGCAGCCGTTGTTCATCTCGAACACTTCCTCGTCGCTGTCCACGACCAGGTCGTTGTCCACGCCGAGCTCGCCGAACTCGTTGATCACGACCGCATATTTGCGACCATGCCGCTCGGTCAGGATACGGTTGAGCAGGGTGGTCTTGCCGGCGCCCAGGTAGCCGGTCAGCACGGTCACGGGCACCAGGTCTTGCACGGTCGTCTCAGCCATCGGGTTCGCTCCAGCCGGTCATGTCGGCGGAATATAGGGAGTGTCCCGCCCCCGGGCCACTGGGTGCCAGAGCTGCGATCAGGGCGGGGCAATCACCCGCCGCGCTCGGCCGCCTTCACCGCCTGCCATTCCACCTCCATCGCCGGCAGGTCGAGCTCGTCGAGCGTCCGGCCTTCCCGCGCCACCCGGCGTTCCATGGCGGTGAAGCGGGCGGCGAATTTGCGATTGGCGCCCCGCAGGCATTCTTCCGGGTCGAGACCCAGCTTCCGGCCCATATTGGCCAGCACGAACAGCAGATCACCGAGTTCGTCCGCCAGCCGGGCGGGATCGGCGCCCGGCAGTTCCGCGCGCAGTTCCGCAGCCTCCTCCTCCAGCTTGTCGAGCACGGCGGCGGCGTCCGGCCAGTCGAATCCGACACGGGCGGCGCGAGCGGTCAGCTTGTGAGCCCGCGTCAGCGCCGGCAGGCCCACCGGCACCCCGGCCAGCGTGCCGGTCTCCGCCCTGGCGCCGCGCTCGGCGGATTTATGCGCCTCCCAGGCCAGCGACTGCACCGCTGCGTCGCGCACGGCGGCATCGGCGAACACATGCGGATGGCGGCGGATCATCTTGTCGGCGATCGCACGGGCGATGTCGGCGAAGGCGAAGCGCCCTTCCTCCTCGCCGAGGCGCGCGTGATAGACGACCTGGAACAGCAGATCGCCCAGCTCGTCGGGCAGGTCCGCGAAATCCTCCCGCGCGATCGCGTCCGCGACCTCGTAGGCTTCCTCGATCGTGTAGGGCGCGATGGTGGCGAAGCGCTGCACCCGGTCCCACGGGCAGCCGGAGACCGGG
>JAJZVS010000454.1 GCA_021845555.1 Pseudomonadota bacterium | reverse complement strand
CGCCGCCCGGCCCGCCACGCCCCAGAGGGCGAGGCAATCGGCGAGCAGCGCCCGCAACTCGGCATCGGTCACAAACGCGGCCCGGCGATGATCTCGGCGGCGATCTTGCGCGGCAGCCACTGCCCGTCGTCCAGGCTGCCGAGGAACTTGCCGCCCTCCACCACCACCTTGCCGCGCAGCAGGGTGAGGCACGGCCAGGCGTCCATCTGCCGGCCTTCCCACGGCGTATAATCCGCCTCGTGCAGATCGCCGGCGCGGATCACCCGCCGGTCGGCCGGATCGAGCACGCAGATATCCGCATCCGCCCCCGCCGCCAGCGCGCCCTTGCGCGGATAGAGCCCCATGATCCGCGCCGCGTTGCTGGAAACCAGATCGACGAAGCGGTTCAGCGAATAGCCGCGCCGGCCCACCATTTCGGTGTACATCAGGGCCACGCGGGGTTCCACGCCGGCGTTGCCGCCGGTGGTGTCGTCGATCCGCACGCCCTGGATCTTCTGCTTCAGCGTGCAGCAGATCTCGTCGGTGGCGACGCAGTTGATCGACCCGTCCAGCGTGCCTGCCCACAGCGCCGCCTGATCCTCGGCCGATTTCAGCGACGGGTAGGTATGGTAGATCTGCCCGTTCGGGCGCTTGTAGTCCTCGTTCGTATACAACATATACTGATGCAACGACTCGCCGTAGATCGGCACCCCGCGCGCCCGCGCCTCGCGGATCGCGCTCACGCCGGAGGCCGCCGAGGTGTGCATCATGTAAAGCGCGGTGCCGGCCACCTTCTCCGCCAGCCGGATCACGCGGCGGAAGGAGATATCCTCGGACAGTGTGTTGTGTACCTCGGCCATGTTGGCGAAGGCCGTCCGCTCCTCGCGGATCAGCTTGCCGTACATGTGCATCACGATGTCGTTGTCCTCGGAATGGATGACGCCGAGGCCGCCTTGTTTGGCGAGCACCTGGAACACCTCCCAGATGTCGCCGAAATCCACCATCCGCCCCTTGCGCGAGGGCGTGATGTCGGTGGTGAAGATCTTCACCGTGGGAAAGCCGGCCTGGATCGCCTCGGCCAGTTGCGGGCCCAGATGCAGCGGCAGCGCGCCTTCCACCATCAGGTGCTGGGCGTAGTCGCAGGCGGAATGGCCCTTCCAGTCCTGCTCCCTGGTCTCGATCGAGGCCTGCACGGACGGGCCCATCTGCGCGCGGGTGAAGTCGATGAGGGTGGTGGTGCCGCCGTGCACCGCCGCGCGGCTGACCACGTCGGGCGGGTCGGTCAGGTCGGCGCCGCCGTCCGGGTTGGGCAGGTGCCATTTGCAGTGGACATGCGGATCGATGCCACCGGGCATGACGATCTTGCCGCTGGCGTCGATCAGCCGCGCGCCGTCCGGCACCGGCAGGCTGCCGCGCGCGGCCACCGCGGCGATGCGCCCGCCTGCGATAGCGAGGTCGTAGGCGCCGACGCCCTCGGGCGTCACCACCGTATCGCCGCGCAATACCAAATCGATCATGCCACCCTCCCGGATATCTGATCGCATCGTCGCGCCGCGGCGCACGTCACGCAAGTCTCCGCCGTTCCGCGCCACCCTGCCGGTGCCAGCCCGGCCATGGCGGCCTGGTCGCGGCGCACGGCTCACGCGCGGGTGAGCACATCACGCCTTTTCGGCGGTGCAGCAAGATCGCACCGATCTCGGAAATGTTAGCACTGAAACCGAGTATCGAGGTTGAAGCGTTCTTTTCCTGTCCCATTTGGAGCGGCTCACGGGCAGGTCTGTGCAGGGGCAGTGCCTCGCAGCGTTGCCGGGACCTGCGGTGCGCACCTTTGAAGGAGGCGAACATGATCGTTCGACGCAAGGTGATTCCGCTGAGGGCCGTCATCGCGGTCGGTCTGTTTGCGGGCGGCATCGGATCCGCTGTCGCGCAGACCTCGGCGATCGTCATTGCGCCCTCGGCGCCGCCGCCGCCGCGGATCGAGACCATTCCGCCACCCCCCGCGCCGGTCGATGCCTGGGTACAAGGGCATTGGGCGTGGACCGGTACAGCCTGGGCCTGGATGCCCGGCCGCTACGTGCCACGTCCGGCACCGCGGGCAACCTGGATTCCCGGTCACTGGGACACGCATGCCGGCGGCTACATCTGGGTGGATGGGCATTGGGCCGGCTGAACGTCCGGCTAACCTGCGAGAAAGGAAAGCACTATGCGATCCAGATTTCATCTCCTGGCTGCCGCGCCGATGGTATTGGCGCTCGCAGCCTGTGCCAGCGACGAACGTCCGCCGCAGACCTCGACCGTGATCGTCGCGCCGTCGGCGCAGCCGCCGGTGGCCATGGTCGCACCGGCGCCACCGCCGCCGCCGCCACCGCAGGCCGCCCTGGTCCCACCGCCGCCGTTAGGGAGCAGCAACGTCGTCTGGCAGCCCGGCCACTGGTCCTATACCGGCGCGCCCGACGAGCCGTGGACCTGGGTTGACGGCCGCTACGTGGCGCCACCTGCGCGGACGGCAATGTGGGTTCCGGGCCGTTGGCAGGAAACGGCGCGCGGCACCTGGATGTGGAACGCCGGCCATTGGGACTGAGCGCGAAGCCCCGCTTGTGACCGACTGAACTGGCCCGGATTTCTCCCAGTCTGCGCGGGCGCTGGCTCGGTCTTTGCCGCGTCAGGGGCTTTGTGCTCCTTGCCAATACGGCCTGTATTGGGCGCGTCGCGCAAAACCCCTGA
>JAJZVS010000453.1 GCA_021845555.1 Pseudomonadota bacterium | reverse complement strand
GCCCGTTCCTCCTCGCGCAAGCGGGCAGCGCGGGCGTCCCAATAGTTGATTTCGCGGTTGAGGCGGGCGCGCACCTCGCGCTCCACCTTGTCGATCTCGGCCAGCCGCCGCCGCTTCACCTCGTCAAGATGGGCGGGGACGAGGCTGGCGATCGCGAAGCCAAGGGCACGCTGCTCGACACCGACGCCCAGCCACGGGGCCGCTACCGCATCGGCGATGAGCGCGCGCTCGTCTTCTGTGATCGGCCGGTCGTCGAGATAGGGCGCCGAACCGCCGTCCGCAGCACCGCCGTCTTCGTCGAGGTGGATGAACTGAAGACGTTGGGAGACCACGCGCGGCTCGCCCGACTTAGCCGTGCGGCCATCGCGGATGGCGTGCTCGAGATAGAGCAACAGGCGCGGGGCGGTGCCGGGATCGGCATCGTCCACGAGCACGGCGCCTTGCCCGAGCAGCGGCTGAAAGCGCTCGAGCACAACGTCCACCGCGGCGTCGAGCAGCGGGTGGCCGGGCGCCAGCAATTCGGCCTGCGGCTGACCGGGGATCAGCGCCTTGTCGAAGGCGACGCGGGCATAGCGGTCCAACACCGGGTCGCCGCGGCCGATCAACCGGTCGCGTTCCTTCAGGATGGACGGAACACGGGTGATCTCGAAGCGGCCGCGCTCGCGCTCGGCGATGCGCCCACCGAGGGTGGAGAACGCTTCGCGGAAGAAGGCGCCGATGAAATGCGGTTGCAGGCGGCGGGCCTGGGCGCGCTCCATCTCCTCGCGGATGGCGGCAACCGCATTCGGGTCCATGCCCTCGGAGGTCAGCTTGCGCTCGGCCACCAGCCGTTCGAAGGAAGCGACGTCCACCGCGCCATCGACCTTGCGGAACAGCTCGGCCTTCTTGTCCGGCTGCTCGCCGTAGCGGATGGCGTCAATCAGCAGGTCGCGCAGGGCCTGGCCTTCGAAGAGTTCGCCGAGCACGTCGTAAACTTTGCCGCCCAGGGCCTTTCGCGCCTCCTCCAGCTTGTCCAGAAGGCGACGATAGACCTCGCCTTCGCGGGTGTTGGTGGCGCAGAGATTCCAGAGATGGCAGATCTCGGTCTGGCCGATGCGATGGATGCGGCCGAAGCGCTGCTCGAGCCGGTTGGGGTTCCAGGGCAGGTCATAGTTGACCATCAGATGCGCGCCGCGCTGGAGGTTCACCCCCTCGCCGGCGGCATCGTTGGCGATCATCACACGGACCACCGGATCGCTGTTGAAGGCGGCGATGGCGGCACGGCGGGCCTCGCGGGCGATCCCGCCGTGAATGACGACGACGGACTGGGCGTCGCCCACGCGGCCACGGATCTTGTCCGCGAGATATTCGAGCGTGTCCTTGGGCTCGGTGAAAATGAGGATTTTCCGGCGCAGGCCCGAGGCCGCGTCGAGCATGATCGGCTCGTCGAGAATGCTTTCGAGCTCGCGCCATTTGGCGTCCTGGCCGGAGAGCTTCAGCCGGAGCGCGCGGGCCTCGAGATCCTTGAGGATCGTGATCTCCGCTTCGAGTTCCATCAGCGTCTGCGCGGCGGTCGCCGAATCGACGATCTTCTCCTCGAGTTCCTCGGCCTCCGCGCCGGGCGCTTCGTCGATCTCGTCGGGATCATAGGCGGGGAGCGCGGGGCCGGGCGTCAGCTTCGCGGTGGCGGTATCGCGCCCGATCCGCTCCTCGCGTAGCCGGTCCTCCAGGCGCTTACGCCGCCGTTCCAGTGAGCGATGGATGGCAGCCGGCGAGGAGGCGAGGCGCCGCTGCAAGATCTGTAGAGCGAAGCCGACATTGTTCCGTCGTGCGCCGTCAGCGTTGCGGTCGGCGCGGTTCATCTCCTCGCGCACATAGGTGGTGACGGCCTGGTAGAGATCGGCTTCCAACGGGGAGAGTTCGTAGCTGGCCGTGTAGGCCCGGCGTTCCGGGAACAGCGGCGTGCCGTCGAAGCGATAGAGTTCCTCCTTGGTGAGCCGCCGCATCATGTCCGAGACGTCGGCCTTGTGGACGCCTTCGCGGAACCGTCCCTCAAAGCGGTCGGCATCCAGAAGCCCCATGAAGAGCTGGAAATCGGCCTCCTTGCCGTTGTGCGGGGTGGCCGACATCAGCAGCAGGTTGCGGGTGCGGGTGCCGAGCAGCTTGCCGAGCTTGTGGCGCTGGGTTTCCTTGACCTCGCCGCCGAAATAGGAGGCCGACATCCGGTGCGCCTCGTCGCAGATCACGAGATCCCATTCTGGCGCGGCGATGAGCTTTGCCTTCAGCTCGTCCGAGCGGGCGGCCATGTCGAGCCGCACGATCAGCCGGTTGCGCTCTGCAAAGGGGTTGCCAGTGACAGAGGCCTCGATCTGATCACGGGTCAGCGCGTCGAAGCGCAGCCCGAACTTCTCGGAGAGTTCGTCCTGCCACTGTTCGACCAGGCTGCCGGGCGCCACGATCAGGCAGCGATCCAGATCACCGCGGATGAGGAGTTCCTTGATCAGCAGCCCCGCCATGATGGTCTTGCCCGCGCCCGGGTCATCGGCGAGGAGGAAGCGGAGCGGCTGGCGGGGCAGCATCTCGCCATAGACCGCAGTGATCTGGTGGGGCAGCGCCTCGATCTGGGAGGCGCTGACGGCCAGATACGGGTCGAAAAGGTGGGCGAGGCGGATCCGGTAGGCCTCCGAGGCCAGCCGAAGCAACCCGCCGTCGGCGTCAAAGCCCAG
>JAJZVS010000452.1 GCA_021845555.1 Pseudomonadota bacterium | reverse complement strand
GCCGGACCAGCCGCGCGATCCGCCAAGCTCGGTCGCGGACTCGATGGCGGCGCTGCGCGTCTCGGTGCGGCGGGACCTGGAGGCATTGTTGAATGCTCGCCGGCGCTGGCGTTCCTGGCCGGCGCACATGCGCCAGCTCGGCCTGTCGCCGCTGGCGTACGGGATCGAGGATTTCACCGCCGGCGCCTTCAATGACCCGCGCCAGCGCGAGGTGCTGCGGCGCGAGATCGAAGCCACGATCCGCCGCTTCGAACCCCGCTTCCTGTCGGTCCATGTCAGCCTCGTGGAAGCCACCGAGCAGCTGGAGGCGACGCTGCGCCTGCGTATCGAGGCGGTGATGCACGCCGATCCCGCGCCGGAAGCCATCACCTTCGACACTCTGATCGATCCGGCGACGGAGGACGTGCTGGTGCGCCCCGCCGCCGGCTCCTGATCGCTAACGGAACCGCCGATGTCCGATACGCTGCTGCCGTACTACCAGCGCGAACTCGACGCGATCAAGCGGCTGGCCGGCGAGTTCGCCGACGCCAACCCGAAGATCGCCGGCCGCCTGCGCCTGACCGCCGACGCCGTGGACGATCCGCACGTCGCCCGGCTGCTGGAAGGCGTCGCCTTCCTGGCCGCGCGCGTGCACCACCGGCTGGACGACGAATTCCCCGAACTGACCGACGCGCTACTCGGCCTGCTCTACCCGCAGTACCTGGCCCCGGTCCCATCCTGCATGATGGCGCAGTTCACCTGCCAGGCCGATCTCAAGGCGCCGGCGCGGCTCGCGCGCGGGCTGCAGATCGATACCGAGCCGGTGCGCGGGGAGACCTGCCGCTTCCGCACCACCTCCGACCTCACGCTGTGGCCGATCGAGGTGGAGGCGGTGCGGCTGTCCGGCCTGCCGCTGGTGGCGCCCGCCAACCCGCTCGCCGCCGGGGCGCTGGCGGTGCTGCGGATCACGCTGCGCTGCGCCGCGGCCGACACCAGCTTCACCCAGCTCGGGGTCGATCGGCTGCGCTTCTTCCTGCGCGGGCCGGGCAACCAGACGCTGCCACTGTACGAACTGCTGGGCGCGCACGCGATCTCGGTCGCCTGCGCCGACAGCGCCGCCGATCCGGCGCCGGTGCTGCTGCCCGCCGCCTCGATCCGCCCGGCGGGATTCGCGCCGGAGGAAGCCCTGGTGCCCTGGCCGGCACGCGGATTTTCCGGCTTCCGGTTGCTTGGCGAGTATTTCGCCTTCCCCGACAAGTTCCTGTTCCTGGATTTCACCGGTCTGGAGGCCAAGACCTTGGTCGCCGCCGGCAACCGGATGGAGATTTTCGTCTATCTCGATCGCGCCCTGCCCGAGCTCGAGCGCAGTATCGGCGCGCAGTCGCTGGCGCTCGGCTGCACGCCGCTGGTCAACCTGTTCCCGCAGCGCTGCGAGCCGATCCCACTGAGCCACACCGAGACCGAATACCGCGCGGTGCCGGACGCCCGCCGCCCGCGCGCGGCCGAGGTCTGGAGCATCGAGCAGGTGCGCGAAAGCCGCCCCGACGGGTCCACCCGCCCATGGCGGCCGTTCCACCGCCTGGCGGAGGGCGACCCGGAGGCGGGGGTGCCCGGCGGGTTCTACCAGGTCACCCGCCGGACCGCGGCCCCCGGCGTGCCTGGCACGGAGGTGTTCCTCGCCACCTACGATCCTGAGTTCGATCCGGACCGGCCGGCGGATGCGGTGCTGTCGCTCGATGCGCTGTGCCTCAACCGCGACCTGCCGGTGGACCTTCCTTTCGGCGGCGGGCGGCCGACCCTGCGGCTGGCCACCGGGGCCGCCACCGTGACCGCCGTGACGGCGATTTCCGCCGCCACGCCCACCTTGCGACCGCCGTTGTTGGAACGCAGCGCCTGGCGGCTGATCTCGCATCTGTCGATCGGGCATCTGTCGCTGACCGGCGGCGCCGACGGGGCGGCGGCGCTGCGCGAGGTGCTGCGGCTGTACGATCTGCGCGACACCGCGGAGACCCGCGCCGCGATCGAGGCGCTGATCGGCGTGTCCGCCGCCCCCGGCACCGCACGGGCGCCGGCCGATCCGCACGGCCGATCGGGCGGCCGAACCGGCGCGTTCTGCCGCGGCCTGGACGTGACGCTGGAGTTCGAGCCGCGCGCCTGGCAGAGCGGCGGCCTCTATCTGCTGGCCGCGGTGCTGGAGCGCTTCCTGGCGCTGCACGGCAGCGTCAATTCCTTTACCCGCACGCGCGCCGTGCTGCGCGGCCGCTCCGGCGTGGCGAGCGCCTGGCCGGCGCGCAGCGGCACCCGCGTGCTGGCCTGACCGGCGGGCGGGGCACCGGCCATGCGCAAGACAACGGCATGAGCGAGGACAGCCCCCGCGCCGGGCTGCGCCGGACACCCTGGCGCTACCGCTTCGATGCGGCGGTGCGCGTGCTGACCCTTGGCGGCGATCCGGCGGAGCGGCTGCGGTTCCGCTCCGTCCCGGGGATCGCCTTCCCGGGCGCCGACGTCACCGCGGTGGATCCCCCAGGGGCGCCCCCCGGCACGGCCGCCGAAACAACGGCTGGCGAACCGCCTTCCGGGACCAGCCCGACCGCGGGGCCGACCGCGGGGCCGACCGAGCTCACCGTGCAGGTGATGGGCCTGACCGGGCCGTCCGGCGTGCTGCCGCGCGCCTATAGCGAGGCGGTCATGCTCGCCCTGCGCGCCCGCTCGCGCGGGCTGCACCGGTTCCTCGATCTCCTGGCG
>JAJZVS010000451.1 GCA_021845555.1 Pseudomonadota bacterium | reverse complement strand
TGGAGTTCATCGGTGTGCGTCGCGGCGCCGTCTGGCGGGCCCAGGTGACCGGGCTGACGGAACACCAAGCCTACGACGCCTGCGGGCGCCTCTCGCATGGGCACGGCGGCGGCTGCATCGTTCTGCGCCTTCCGGCCCCGCGCCGCATTGCCCGCAGCTGACCCCAGGGCCGGTCTCCGGCCATCTTCCGGGGCGGGCGCCGATCCTTCGCGGCGCTGAACCCGCGATGCTGCGCCTGGAAGCGATCGGGCGGCGCTTCCCGACCGGGGTGGAGGCGTTGCGCGAGGTCTCGCTCGACCTCGCCCAGGGGGATTTCGTTGCCCTGCTTGGCCCCTCCGGCTGCGGCAAATCCACCCTGCTGCGGCTGATCGCGGGTCTCGATCGGGCGGATAGCGGCCGCATCGACTGGGCCTCCGGCCGCCGCCCGGCGCCCGGAGAGGTGGGGTTCGTGTTCCAGGACGCCACGCTGCTGCCCTGGGCGACCGCCGCCGAGAACGTCGCCCTGCCGTTCCGTCTCGGGCGGGTCGCCGCGGAGACCGGGCAGGTGGCCGCCGCGCTGGCGCAGGTCGGTCTGGCCGGGTTCGAGCAGGCGCGCCCACGGGAGCTTTCGGGCGGGATGCGCATGCGCGTCTCGATCGCCCGCGCGCTGGTCACGCGGCCGCGGCTGCTGCTGATGGACGAACCTTTCGCTGCGCTCGACGAGTTCACCCGCCACCGGCTGCAGGCCGATCTGCGGGCGCTGTGGCGGGAGATCGGCTGCACCGTGGTGTTCGTGACCCACTCGATCTACGAGGCCTGCTTCCTCGCCCGGCGTATCGTGCTGATGACGCCGCGGCCGGGGCGGATCGCGCGCGAACTGGCCTCTGGCCTGCCCGAGGGGGAGGAGCGCCGGCTCGATCCCGCCTATGCCGCGCTGGTGGCCGGTGTCTCCCGCGCGATGGCCGAGGTGCTGGCGTGACCGGCGACCGCGCGGACCGGGGGGAGCGCGTCGCGCCGGTGCTGCTCGGCGCCGTGGTGCTGGCGGTCTGGCAGGGGCTGGTCTGGGGTTTCGACGTGCCGTCCTACCTTCTGCCGGGGCCGGTTGCGATCGTCGGTGCATTCCTGGCGGCGCCGGGGCTGTTGCTGCGCTCGCTGGTCTCGACGCTCGTGGTGACCTTCGTCGCGCTGGTGGTGGCGGCGGCGCTCGGGGCGGCGATGGCGCTGGTGATGGAACTCAGCCGGCTGGCGCGGGCGGCGATCCAGCCCTGGGCGGTGGTCCTGCAGGTCACGCCGATCGTGGCGATCGCGCCGCTGATCGTGGTGCTGGTGGGGAACGCCTTCGCCTCGCTGGTCGTGTGTGCGACCATCGTCGCGTTCTTCCCGGTGTTCGCCAATACCGCCGCGGGCCTGGCCTCGGCACCGGCGGAGCTGCGGGATCTGTTCCGGCTCTATGGCGCCGGGCGGGCGCAGACGCTGCTGCGGCTGCAACTGCCGGCGGCGCTGCCGTTCTTCCTGGCCGGGCTGCGGATTTCCGGCGGGCTGGCGCTGGTGGGCGCGGTGGTGGCGGAGTTCGTGGCCGGCTCGGGCGGATTCGCCTCCGGTCTGGCGTACCGCATCCTGGAGGCCGGCTACCGGCTGGAAATCCCGCGCATGTTCGCCGCGCTGGTGCTGCTGGCGGTGGCGGGGGTGGCGATCAACCTGGTGCTGGGCGCGTTCGGCACCTGGGTGCTGCGCCGGCGCGGGGAAGCGTAGGGCTTCGCCGCGCCGGCTGATATCAGACGTAGTGCTCGGCGAGCGGCGCGAAGCCGTTGAAGCGCTGGCTGGCGTAGGTGGTGACGTAGGCGCCGGTGGCGAGCAGTTCCACCCGGTCCCCGTCGGTCAGCGCCAGCGGCAGGCGGTAGGGGGTCTTCTCATAGAGGATGTCGGCGCCGTCGCAGGTGGGGCCGGCGATCGCCACCGGGCCGGTGGCGCCGCCATCGTGCGGGGTGGCGATGCGGTAGCGGATCGCCTCGCCCTCGGTTTCCGCCAGTCCGCCGAAGCGGCCGATGTCCAGATAGACCCAGCGCACCTGGTCTTCGCCGCGGCGGCTGACCAGCACCACCTCGGTGCTGACCACCCCGGCGTCCCCCACCACGAAGCGGCCGGGCTCGACCGCCATGTCCGGGAGTGCGTTGCCGAAATGGGCGATCATCGCGCCCATGATGGCACCGGCGAAATCCTCGATCCCCGGCACCGGGTCGCGGTAGCGGGTCGGGAAGCCGCCGCCGAGGTTCATCATGCGCAGCTTCACCCCGGCTTCCGTCAGGTCGGTGAACAGCATCGCCACCTTGCCGATCGCGGCCTCGTAGGCCTCGGTGGTGGTCTGCTGGCTGCCGACGTGGAAGGACAGGCCGTAGGGATCGAGGCCGAGCGCGCCGGCGCGGCGCATCAGGGCGCCGGCATGTTCGATCGTGGTGCCGAACTTGCGCGACAGCGGCCAGTCGGCGCCCTCGTTTTCGACCCGGATGCGGCAATAGACGCGCGCGCCGGGGGCGTGGCGGGCGAGTTTTTCCAGTTCCTCGTCGGAATCGAAGGCGAACAGCGACACGCCGGCCGCATGGGCGCGGGCGATCGCGGTACCCTTCTTGATGGTGTTGCCGAAGCTGATCGCGTCGGGCCGGGCGCCGGCGGCCAGGCAGGCCTCGATCTCCTCGATGCCGGCGGCGTCGAAGCTGCTGCCGAGGCGGACCAGGCGGTCCAGCACCGGG
>JAJZVS010000450.1 GCA_021845555.1 Pseudomonadota bacterium | reverse complement strand
GGCCACGTTGTGGATCGCCACCAGCAGGTTGGCGACGACCTTCATCTTCATGCCGTTGCCGAACGCACCGACATAGTGGCAGGCGCGCGAGAACCCGGCGAACACCGGCCGCACCCGCTCCACCGCCGCGGCATCGCCGGAGGCGAGCACCACCAGATCGCCGGTCACCGCCTGCGCGCCGGTGCCGCTGAGCGGGCAATCGAGCAGCACGATCCCGGCCTTCGCGAGCACATCATGGGCGCGCTGCTTGGCGTCGGCAGGCAGCGTGCTGAGCTCGCACACGATCTGCCCGGAGCGCCGCTCCGCCGCCAGCGCCGCCGCGGTCTGTTCGAGCGCGGCGACGCTCGGCAGGCTGGTCAGCACGATATCCGCCGCCCCGCCGACGGCCCCGGCCGAGGCCGCCGGCGCGCCCCCGTCTTGGCGCAGCCGCGCGCAGGCCGCGGCATCGATATCGTATCCGATCACCGGCAGTCCCGCGGCGACGCAGTTGCGCGCGATCGCGGAGCCCATGATCCCCAGGCCGATGACACCGACGTTCATGCTGACGCGCCTCCCCATTGTTGGTCGGCCACTGTCCCGCGTGGGCCGGATGCTGGCAATGGCGCCGCGGGCAAAGTCGGGCGATGATGCCGCGCCACCATCAGGGGAAACGCCGATGTCAGACCGTCCCGCCCGCCTCGCCGACGCCCGCCTCGCCGACAAGGTCGCGATCGTCACCGGCGCCGGATCGCGCGCCGACGGCATCGGCAACGGCCGCGCCACCGCGATCCTGCTCGCCCGCCACGGCGCGAAGGTCACGCTGGTCGATCAGAACCCCGCGTGGGTCGCCCGCACCCAGCAGATGATCGAGGCCGAGGAAGGGGTCAGCCTGACCATCCTCGCCGACGTGACCGAACCGGCCGACTGCGAGCGGATCGTGCGCGAAACCGTGCGCACCTGGGGGCGGCTCGATATCCTGGTCAACAACGTCGGCATCTCCGGCCCGATCGGCACCGCGGTCGAGGTCGATCTGGCCGAATGGGACCGCGCGCTGCGCGTCAACGTCACCTCGATGATGCTGATGGCGAAATACGCCATCCCCGAGATGATCCGCGCGGAGAACGGCGGCGCCATCGTCAACCTCGCCTCCTACGCCGGGCTGTTCGGCGGCCATCCGAGCCTGCTCTACCCCACGTCCAAGGGCGCGGTGGTGAACCTCACGCGCGCGATGGCCGCGCACCACGCCGCCGACGGCATCCGCGTCAACGCGGTCGCGCCCGGCATGGTCTATACGCCGATGGTCTATTCGGGCGGCATGAGCGAGGAAGTGCGCGAAGCCCGCAAGAACCGCTCGTTGCTGAAAGTGGAGGGCAGCGGGTGGGACGTCGGCAACGGCGTGCTCTATCTCGTCAGCGAGGAGGCGCGCTGGGTGACGGGCATCGTGCTGCCGGTCGATGCCGGCGCCTCCGCCGCGCCGTCCGCGTATCCGCGCTACGGGCGCGGGGAGAACGTCGCGCGGTAAGGGATCGCCCGCTACGCCGGCGCGGCGTCGCTGATCGCGAAGCCGACGCTGGTATTGCCGTTCCATTCCTCCACCCGCAGATGCCCGGCCAGATGCAGCGGTGCGCCGCGGGCCAGCAGCGCCTCGGCCAGCGCGCCGTCGCCGGCGCGGAACAGCATCGCCTTCAACCGCCCGCCGCCGCCTTCGCCTTCAATGAAGGTCCGCAGCGTCGCGCCCTCGCGCCCCACCCGATCGGCGCGCACCACGCGCGCGCGCTGGAGCACGAACATCGGTTCCTCGTTGCCGGCGCCGAACGGGGCCAGGCGGGCCACCTGCGCCGCCAGTTCCATCGTCGCGCCCGGCACCGCGAGCGCGCCCTCCACCACCAGATCCGCCGCCGCGGGCAATGACGCCGCCGCCGCCAGGCGCTCGTCGAGAAACGCGTGGAACGCCGCCAGCCGGTCCTCGGGCAGCGAAAACCCCGCCGCCATCGGGTGCCCGCCGCCGGTGGACAGAATCCCCGCCTGGCGCGCCGCGATCACCGCCCCGCCGAGGTCGATCCCCGGCACCGAACGCCCCGACCCCTTCGCCATCCCGGCGGCAACCCCGGCCACGCAGGACGGGCGGTTGAACCGCTCCTTGATCCGCCCGGCGACGATCCCCACCACGCCCGGATGCCAGTCCGCGCCGCTGACCAGCAGCGCCGGATGTCCGGCCGCGATCTGCGTCTCCGCGGCGCGGAAAGCGGCATCCAGGATCGCCGCCTCCACGTCCTGGCGCTGGCGGTTCACGCTATCGAGCTTTTCGGCCAGCACCGCGGCTTCGTTCGGGTCCGCGCACAACAGCAGGCGCAACCCCAGGTCGGCCTCGCTGATCCGCCCGGCGGCGTTGATGCGCGGCCCCAGGCCGAACCCGCAGGTCGCCGCACTCGGCCGCTCGGCCCGCTGCGCCACCGCCAGCAGCGCCGCGATCCCCGGTCGCGCCCGCCGCCCCATCACCTTCAGCCCCTGCGCCACCAGCGCGCGATTGACGCCGGTCAGCGGCATCACGTCGCACACCGTCGCCAGCGCCACGAGATCGAGCAGCGCGATCAGATCGGGCGCCGCCCGCGTGGCGAAGAACCCGCGCCGGCGCAACACCCGCACCACCGCCACCGCAGTCAGGAACGCCACCGCGGCGGCACACAGGAACGTCAGACCGGAACGATCGTCACGCCGGTTCGGGTTCACGGTCGCAAGGATCGGCGGCAGTT
>JAJZVS010000449.1 GCA_021845555.1 Pseudomonadota bacterium | reverse complement strand
GCCGCATATCTGCTGCGGCTCCGCCGGCACCTACAACCTGATGCAGCCGGAGCTCGCCGGGCGGCTGCGCGCGCGCAAGCTCGACAACCTGCGCGCGACGCGGCCCGATCTGATCGCGGCGGGCAATATCGGCTGCATCACGCAACTGTCCGGCGAGGACATCCCGGTGGCGCATACCGTGATGCTGCTCGACTGGATGGCCGGCGGGCCGGCGCCGGCGGGACTGCCGGCCGCGCGGGCGTGATCTCCCACGCGCCGGGCCTCGACGGGCCGGGCGGCGCGACCTAAGCTTCCGCCCTGACGATCGGGACCACGGGCGCAAGACCCGAAGCGGAGGAGTGACGTCGATGACGGCGAAGGCTGCGGAAGCGGGTGGGGCGGACTCCTGCCTCGCCGGCGTGCGGGTGCTGGATCTCACGCAGTTCGAGGCCGGGCCCTCCTGCACCGAGGCGCTGGCCTGGATGGGCGCGGAGGTGGTGAAGGTCGAGAACCCGAAATCCGGCGATCCCGGCCGGCAGATCAACCCGCCGCCCGGCCAGGACGCGCATTATTTCCTGCAATACAACGCCAACAAGAAATCCATCACAGTCAACCTGAAGGAGCCGCGCGGGCTCGCCCTGGTGAAGGACCTCGCCCGCAAGGCCGACGTGTTCATCGAGAACTTCGCCCCCGGCGCGATCGAGCGGCTCGGTCTCGGCGCCGACGTGATTCGCGCGCTCAACCCGTCGATCGTCTATGCCCAGGTGAAGGGCTTCGGCGCCGGTTCGCCGTTCGAGAACAACCTTGCGTTCGACATGATCGCGCAGGCCTGCGGCGGCACCATGAGCGTGACCGGGGAAGCCGACGGCCCGCCGCTCAAGCCCGGGCCCACGCTCGGCGATACCGGCACCGGGATGCTGCTGGCGATCTCGATCCTCGGCGCGCTGTTCCGCCGCGCCCGCACCGGGCAGGGCGAGCATCTGCAGGTGGCGATGCAGGACGCGATGCTCCAGTATATCCGCGGCGCCTTTGCCACCCAGACGCGCACCGGGCGCGCGGCGCACCGCGCCGGCTCGGGCAGCGTGCTGGCGAAGAACCCGCCGATGGGGATCTTCCCCTGCAAGGGCGGCGGCCCCAACGATTACGTCTATGTCTATACCTCGCGCGCCAACCCCGAGCACTGGCGCCGCCTGCTCGGCGTGATCGGGCGGGAGGACCTGCTCGGCGATCCGCGCTACGACAGCCCCCAGGCGCGGCTGGAGCACGAGACCGAGGTCGATGCGATGGTCGCCGACTGGACCCGAAAGCACGACAAGAACGAGGCGATGCGCATCATCGGCGCCGCCGGCATCCCGGCCGGCGCGGTGCTGGACACCTCCGAACTGATCTCCGACCCGAGCTTCGAGGCGCGCGGCATCATGCAGACCGTGCCGCATCCGACCATCGGGCCGTACAAGATGGCGAGCTGGCCGGTGCGCTTCTCGGGCCGTCCGCCCGAGGTGAAACCGGCGCCGCTGCTTGGCCAGCACACCGACGCGGTGCTGGACGAGTGGCTCGGCCTCGGAACCGATGCGATCGGCGCGCTGCGCGCGGACAACATCGTCGGCTGAACGACACGCAAGAGGGAGACGTACCATGGCGGAACTCACCGGCTCGGAAATCCTGGCCAAATGCCTGAAGAAGGAAGGGGTCGCGGACCTGTTCTTCATCATGGGCGGGCCGATGCTGCTGGCGGAGGCAACCTGCGTGACGGAGGGCATCCGCATGATCGATGTCCGCCACGAGCAGGCGGCGGCCTTCGCCTGCCAGGCCTACAGCCGCTTGTTGCAGAAGCCGTCGGTCTGCATGGCCGCGAGCGGGCCGGGCGTGACCAACCTGGTCACCGGCGTCGCCAACGCGCTGGTCGATTGCTGCCCGGTGGTGGCGATCGGCGGGTCGAGCCCGATCAGCCAGTTCGGCCGGCAGGTGTTCCAGGAAATCGATCAGATGGCGATCATGCGGGGCTGCGTGAAATACGCCGACCGCATCATCAACCTCAAGCGCATCCCGCAGCAGGTGAACTTCGCCTTCCAGAAGGCGATGTCGGGCAAGCCGGGCCCCGTTTATCTCGATTTCCCCGGTGATATTCTGTATCAGAAGATCGACGAAGATCAGGTCGATTGGTCGTTCGCCGGCCGGCCGCTGCTGGAGGCGCGTCCGCTCGGCAACCCCGAGCAGGTGGCCAAGCTGGTCGATGCGCTGGCCAAGGCGAAGCAGCCGATCCTGGTGTCCGGCAGCGGCGTGATCTGGTCGCAGGCATGGCCGGAGATGCACGCGCTGGTCGATAAGATCGGCATTCCCTTCTACACCACCCCGCAGGGCCGCGGCGTGGTGCCGGACGATCATCCGTGCTCCTACATGACCATGCGTTCCTCGGCGTTCCGCGACGCCGATCTGATCGTGGTGCTCGGCACGCGGATGAACTACATCATCGGCCACGCCGCGCCGCCGCGGTTCGGTGCCAACGCCACCATCGCCCGGGTCGATATCGATCCGGACGAAATCGCCACCGCGGCGCGCTTCGTCGATATCCCCGTGGTGGGCGACTGCAAGATGGTGCTGCAACAGGTGCTGGACGGCATCGGCGGGCGCGTGACCCAGGACAGCTACAAGGCGTGGCGGCAGAAGCTGGCCGAGGGCGAAACGGCCAAGCGCGCCTCCGCCGGGGCGAACAAATACGCCGAGGATGGCGACATCCATCCGGTGCGCCTGCTCG
>JAJZVS010000448.1 GCA_021845555.1 Pseudomonadota bacterium | reverse complement strand
TTCATCGGCGACGATGTCACCGACCGCGACGCCATCGCCGCCGCCGCAACCCTCGGCGGCACCGGCATGCTGGTCGCCGACGCTTTCGGCACGCCGGCCGGCGTGCGCGCCTGGCTCGCCACCGTTGCGGAACAAGGATGGGACTGATGCGCCTGGCCGACTACGACCTTATCAGTTTCGATTGCTACGGCACACTGATCGACTGGGAGAGCGGCATCTGGACCGCGCTCGCCCCGCTGGCGGCGCGTGCCACGACCGCCCCCGATCGCGAAACCGCCCTCGCCGCCTTCGCCGCCACCGAAACCGCACAACAGCAAGCCACGCCGCGCATGCCCTACGCGGACGTCCTCGCCGCGGTGCACGCCAGCCTGGCGCAGCACTGGAACGTTCCGGCGACCGAGGCAGACCACCGCCGCTTCGCCGCCGCGATCGGCGACTGGCCGGCCTTCCCCGACACGGTGGACGCCCTGCGCGCGCTCGGCCGCCACGCCAGACTGGTCATCCTCTCCAACGTCGATCGCGCCAGCTTCGCCGCCACCCTGCCCCGCCTCGGCGTGACGTTCGCCGCCGTGCTGACCGCCGAGGACATCGGCAGCTACAAACCCGACCCGCGCAACTTCGCCTACCTGCTGGGCTATGCCGCCGCGCTCGGCGTGCCGCGCACGCGCCTGCTGCACGTCGCACAAAGCCTGTATCACGACCACGCGCCAGCCAACGCCGCCGGAATCACCTCCGTCTGGATCGACCGCCGCGCCGCCGCAACCGGCTGGGGCGCCACCGCCGCGCCGCCCGCCGGCGTGCGCTACGACCTGCGCTGCACCAGCCTCGGGGAACTGGCGGGGCTTGGGGGATAAGGCAAGCAAGGCCAAGGGGGCGCTGCCCCCTTGGAACCCCCGCCAAGGGCAAGCCCGTGGAACCCTGGGGGGCTTCGCCAGGAAGGGGGCGCGACCGTGCCGTAACGTTGGTCCGTGTCGCGCCCCCTTCCTGGCGAAGCCGTCGGAGGGGTCCAGGGGACTTGTCCCCTGGCAGGGGGTCCAGGGGGACAGCGTCCCCTTGGCCTTTCTTCCCTACCCTCCATGCCCCGCCGGCTGCCCGCCGGTGACGTGGCGCAGGCCGGCGGTGAGGTAGTCCCAGCCGGTCATCAGCGTCAGCACGGCGGCGATCCACAGCATGGCGGCGCCGATCAAGCCGACTGGCAGCCAGGTCAGGTGCAGCAGGGTGGCCGAGGGATCGCCGGCCAGCAGCGTGCCGAGCGCGCCCATCTGGAACCCGGTTTTCCATTTCGCCAGTCGCGTGACCGGCAGGTTGACGCGGATGCCGGCGAGGTATTCGCGCAGGCCGCTGACCAGGATTTCGCGCAGCAGGATGACGATGGCGGGGTAGAGGGCGCCGAACGGCAGCCGGCTCTCGCCGGCCAGCACCATCAGCGTGGCGCCGACCAGAAGTTTGTCGGCGATCGGGTCGAGCATGCGGCCCAGGTCCGACAGTTGCCGCCGGCTGCGGGCGAAGTGGCCGTCCAGGTAGTCGGTCACGCCGGCCACGGCGAACACCACGCAGGCGGCCAGGTCGGCGGCCGGCTGGCCGATTACCGCCAGCGCGACCACCAGCGGGATCGCGGCGATCCGCGAGAGCGTGAGCACGTTGGGGAGATCGGTCAGCATTTCCTCCACACTAGCCTTCGCCGGCGCGCGGGGAAACCGCTTCCCGCGGCGCGCCGGGATGGAAATGCGCATAGACCCGCCGCGCGATCTCCCGCTTGATGCCCGGCGCGGCTTCCAGATCGGCGAGCCCGGCCATTTTCACCCCGCGGGCGGAGCCGAAATGGTTGAGCAACGCGCGTTTGCGGGCGGCGCCGATGCCCTGGATTTCGTCGAGTTCGCTCTGGTGCAGCGCGCGCGAGCGGCCAGCGCGGTGTGTGGCGATGACGAAGCGGTGCGCCTCGTCGCGCAGGCGTTGCAGGAAATAGAGCACCGGGTCGCGCGGCGGCAGCTGGAACGGGGCCAGGCCGGGGCGGTGGAACCATTCGCGCCCGGCGTCGCGGTCGGGGCCCTTGGCGATGCCCACCAGGGGGACATCGGCAATGCCGAGTTCCTCCAGCACCCCTTGCGCGGCCGAGACCTGGCCGGCGCCGCCGTCGATCAGCACCAGGTCGGGCCAATCGGAGGGGAGCCCGTCGGACGGGCCGGCGGCATCCTCGGGCGCGGCGGCTTCGGCTTCCCGCGCGCGCAGCGCACGGCCGAAGCGGCGGGTCAGCACCTCGCGCATCATGGCGAAGTCGTCGCCGGGGGTGATCGGGCCGCGGATGGCGAATTTGCGGTACGCGGATTTGCGGAACCCTTCAGGCCCGGCGACGATCATCGCGCCGTACGGGTTGGTGCCCATGATGTGGCTGTTGTCGTACACTTCGATCCGCTCGGGTGGGGCGGGCAGGCCGAACAGGGTGGCGGTGGCATCCAGCAGCTTCGCCTGGCCGGCGGCTTCGGCCAACCGGCGTTCCAGCGCCTCGCGCGCGTTCTGTTCGGCGTGATCCAGCACCGCGCGCTTTTCGCCACGCTGCGGGTGGGCGATTTCCACCTTGCGGCCGGCCTTCAGGCTTAGCGCCTCGGCCACCAGCGCCTGTTCGGGCAACGGGTGGGAGACCAGCAGCAGCGGGGGCGGTGGTTTGTCGTCGTAGAACTGGGCGACGAAGGCGCCGAGCACCGCGGGCGCTTCCTCGCCGCGCGCATGGGTGGGGAAATGCGCG
>JAJZVS010000447.1 GCA_021845555.1 Pseudomonadota bacterium | reverse complement strand
CGAAGGCGGCGATGGACAGCGGCGTGGCGCGCAAGCCGATCGCCGACCTGCGCCGCTACGCACGCGGACTGTCCGGCCGGCTCGATCCCACCGCAGGCGCGCTGGACCGCATGCAGGAAAGCGTGCGCGCGCATCCCAAGCGGGTGGTGTTCGCTGAGGGCGAGGAAGAAAAAGTCGTGCGTGCCGCGGCCGCGTTCCGCAACGCCGGCTACGGCACCCCGGTGCTGATCGGGCGGGAGGAACGGGTGCGCGCCACCATGGCGGGCCTCGGCCTCGGCGTGACCGACGGGATCGAGATCCACAACGCCCGGCTGTCCGGCGCCAACGCCAAATACACGGAGTTCCTGTACGCGCGGCTGCAACGCCACGGCGCGCTGGCGCGCGACTGCCAGCGCATGGTCAACCAGGACCGCAACGTGTTCGCCGCCTGCATGGTGGCGACCGGGGACGCCGATGCGATGGTGACCGGGCTTACCCGGTCCAGCCAGGTGTGCCTCGACGACATCGGCCAGGCGATCGAGCCGACCGCGGGCGGCATCGCCTTCGGCCTGACCTTGCTGGTGGGGCTACGCGGGCGGACGCTGTTCATCGCCGACACGATGATCCATTTCCGCCCGAACGCGGAACAACTGGCCGATATCGCCGTCGGCGCCGCGCGCGCCGCGCGGCACATGGGCCACGAGCCGCGCGTCGCGTTCCTGTCGCACACCACCTTCGGCGCCGCCATGCACTCCGCCGCGGCGGTGATGCGCGAGGCGGTAGAGGTGCTGGATCGGCGCAAGGTCGATTTCGAATACGAGGGAGAAATGAGCCCGGATGTGGCGCTCGATCCCGAGCTGCGCGCGCTGTATCCGTTCTGCCGCCTGACCGGGCCGGCGAACGTGCTGGTGATGCCGGGGCTGCACGCGGCGCACATCACGTCCCGTCTGGCCGGGAAGCTGGGGGAGAACACCACGATCGGGCCGTTGCTGATCGGCCTCGATCATCCGGTGCAGATCATGCCGATGGATGCGTCGGTCAGCCAGGTGGTCGATATGGCCTGCCTGGCGGCGTATCAGGCGGCGGCGAAGTAGCGGCGGCAGCGCAGTCCGGCGCGGCACCTCTCGTTCTGCCGAGAGGTGCCTGATATCAGGCGGACTTTTCCCGTCATGGCCGGATCGGGTCCGGTCGTGACGGGATTGCGTCGGTTGCAGCCCTGCCGCCACCCCCGCTACGTTGCCGGTCCGAACAGCCAACGACCCGGCAGGCCCAACCCATGACCAACCCATACGACCCCGCTACCTCCGGTTACCCGCGCGACATGACGGGGTACGGGCGCAGGCCCCCCGATCCGCGCTGGCCGAACGGCGCCCGCCTCGCCCTCAATCTCGTCGTGAACTACGAAGAGGGCGGCGAGAACTCCATCCTGCACGGCGATGCCGGCACCGAGTCCTTCCTCACCGAACATATCACCGTCCCGCGCCTCGGCGAGCGCAGCCCGACGGTCGAGAGCCTGTGGGAATTCGGCAGCCGCGTCGGCTTCTGGCGGCTCTGGCGGATGCTGTCCGGGCGCGGCCTGGCGGTGACCTGCTTCGGCGTCACCATGGCGCTCGGCCGCAACCCCGAGGCGGTGGCGGCGATGAACGAGGCCGGCTGGGAAATCGCCACCCACGGCCGGCGCTGGAACGTCCCGGCTCCCGCCGACGAGGCCGCCGAGCGCCGGGAAATCGACCTCACCGTCGCCGAGCACACCGCGATCTGCGGCACGCCGCCGCTCGGCTGGTACAACCGCTCCTCGCCGCGCACCTACCGGCTGCTGTCGGAGCGCGGCGGCCTGCTCTATTTCGCCGATACCTATGCCGACGAACTGCCGTTCTGGACCCTGGTCGGCAGCAAGCCGGAACTGTTCGTGCCGTACACGTTCGATGCCAACGACATGCGCTTCGCCACCGGCATCGGCTTCGGCGAGGGCGAGCAGTTCTTCACCTATCTGCGCGACAGTTTCGACGTGCTCTACCGCGACGGACAGGAGGGCCGGCCGCGCATGATGAGCGTCGGCCTGCACGGGCGCCTGGCCGGACGGCCGGGGCGAGCGGCGGGCCTGGCGCGGTTCCTCGATCATGTGGCGAAGCACAGGGACGTCTGGGTCGCCACCCGCGCCGATATCGCCCGGCACTGGCGCACCCATCACCCGCCGCCGGCGACGCTGCGCGGCGTCTGGTAGAGCAGGGCGGCGGGTCCGCCTCATGGACCCCGTCGTCCTCCGGTCTCCGGGTCGCGCTTTGGTTCGCGCGCCCGCCGATATCAGACCCGAACGGATTCAACGTGGCCGAGGTGAGGGTCGTCGGGCTCGCGCCGGGCGTTGTGTCTCGCGGGTGGGAGCGAAACGCGTCAGCGGTCCCCCGCCCCCCACACCAGGACCGCCGCGGGCGGGAGCGACACCGCCACCGCCTCGCCCACAGCCGGCAACCGCGCCGCCGGCGGCAGCGCCAGCACGAGCTCCGCCCGGCCGCAGCGCAGGGTGCAGCCAGCGCGGTCGGAGGTGGCGAAGCGCCCGATCACCTCGCCGGTCACGGTGTTGTCCCCCGCCCGCCGACCCCCGGGTGCGCCCCCGGGCGCTCCACCCGCCGGCGCTTCGCCGGAGCCCACCAGGCACACCGCGCCGGCCGGTATGCCCCAGCGCACCGCGGCCCCCGCGGCCAGCAGCGGCCCGGCCGGCACGCGCAGCGTGCAGCCCGCGTCGTCCCACGCCAGCCGCATGCCGCCAT
>JAJZVS010000033.1 GCA_021845555.1 Pseudomonadota bacterium | reverse complement strand
GCCAACACGCGCAACGCGGTCTATGGCGCCACCGGCAATCCGTTCGATCCCGCCAAATCCGCTGCCGGCTCCTCGGGCGGCTCGGCGGTGGCGCTGGCCGCCGGGATGGTGCCGATCGCCACCGGGTCGGACACTGGCGGCAGTCTGCGCAACCCGGCGGCGTTCTGCGGCATCGTCGGTTTCCGCCCGACCCCCGGCCTGGTGCCGAACGAACGCCGTCCGCTTGGCTGGTCGAACCTGCCGGTGGTGGGGCCGATGGCGCGCAGCGTGCCCGATCTCGCGCTGCTGCTCTCGGCGATGGTGGGCGACGATGCCGCCGATCCGCTCGCCACCACGGTCCATGGCACGCGGGTGCGCCGGGCCGAGGATTTCGCCGCCCCGGCCGGGATCGACCTCGCACATCTGCGCGTGGCGCTGACGCCGGACTTCGGCTTCGCGCCCACCGAGCGGCACATCGCCGAGGTGTTCGCCGAAAAGACCGGACTGTTCCGCCATCTGTTCGCCCGCGCCGAGGACACGACGCCCGATTGCCGCGACGCCGATGAAGCCTTCGAGGTCCTGCGCGCGCTGAACTTCCTGAGCGCGCACCAGGAGAAGGTGCGGACCCGCCCCGATGAGGTCGGGCCGAACGTGCGCGCGAACGTCGCCGAGGGGCTGCGCTACTCGGCCGCCGACGCGGCGCGGGCGATGACCTTGCAGACCGCCTACTACCGGCGCTGGCAGGGATTCTTCGACCGCTTCGACGTGATCCTGACGCCGGCGATCACGGTGTCGCCCCGGTCGTGGCGGGAACTCTACCCGGCCGAGATCGACGGCAAGCCGACGCGGACCTACTTCCACTGGCTGGCGATGGCCTATGCGGTGACGCTGGCGGGGCATCCCGCGTTGTCGCTGCCGGTCGGGCTGGACCGGCACGGGATGCCGTTCGGGTTGCAGATCGTCGGCCCGCGCGGCGGCGACGCGCTGGTGCTGGCGGTCGCGGCGGCGCTGGAGCGCGAACTCGCCGGCGATGCGCGCACCGCGCGCCCGGTGCCCGATCTCGCCCGTCTGCGCGCCGCGCCGCCGATCGCCGGGATGGAGGGATTCCTCGGGTTCGACTGAGATCCCACCCAGCCCATTGCCCCGCCCGCCCGGAATTTGCTAGCGGACGGGACCAAGGGGAACCCAGGCATGCCGCTTTCATCGCTCCGACCGGCGTATCGCGGCGGCCGATCCGACCTGTCGAGACCGTCCGCGCCTGCCCGCCGGCGGGGCGGCTAAGGCGCGAGATGCGCGCATTGCGCCACGCGATCCCGCTCATCCTGCTGGTGGTGGCCGCAGTAGCGGCCTGGCGCAGCGGGCTGGCCGGGGAATTGAGCTGGGCGGCGCTCGCCCGCCACCAGGCCGCGCTGCGGATGCTGGTGGCCGCGCACCCGCTCGGTGCTCCGGTCGCCTTCGTCGGCGTCTATGCGCTGCTGGTGGCGTTCTCGGTGCCCGAGTCGGCGCTGGTCACCGTGACCGGCGGGCTGCTGTTCGGCCCGCTGCTCGGGGGCGCGCTGGCGGTCGTGGGCGCCACCCTGGGGGCGGTGCTGCTGTTCCTGATCGCGCGCACCGCGCTGGCCGATGTCGTCGCGCGCCGGACCCGCGGCCTGATTGCCCGTATCCGCCCGGGGCTGGAGCGCGACGGGTTCAGCTACCTGCTGGCGTTGCGCCTGCTGCCGGTGGTGCCGTTCTGGCTGGTGAACCTCGGCGCGGCGCTGTGCGGGATGCGGCTGTTTCCCTATGCCGCGGCGACGCTGGTTGGCATCGTCCCGACCACTTTCGTGTTTGCCTGGATCGGCGCCGGCGTGGGGGATGTGCTGGCGGCCGGCGGCCGACCCGATCTGCGGCTGATCGTCTCGCCCGCCGTGCTCGGGCCGCTGGCGGCGCTGGCCGCGCTGTCGCTCGCCCCGGTGGTGTGGCGGCACTTCCGGCGCCGGGACGACTGACGCGCATGGCGGCGTTCGACCTCGCCGTGGTGGGGGCCGGCGCCGGCGGGCTTTCGGTCGCCGCGGTGGCCGCCCGGCTCGGCCTGCGGGTCGCGCTGATCGAGCGCGGGGCGATGGGCGGGGACTGCCTGAATGCCGGCTGCGTGCCGTCCAAGGCGCTGCTCGCCGCGGCACACGCGGCCGAGGCCGCGCGCCGTGCCGGCCGGTTCGGGATCGGCCTCGATGCGCCGCGGATCGCCTGGGACGCGGTGCGGGCGCATGTCCAGGGCGTGATCGCCGAGATCGCCCCGGCCGATTCCGCCGCCCGGTACCGCGCGCTCGGCGCCACGGTGATCGCTGGCGAGGCGCGGTTCCTGGATCCGGCCACGCTCGCGGTGGACGGCAAGCCGCTGACCGCGCGGCGGATCGTGCTGGCGGTCGGCTCCCGCCCCTTGGTCCCGCCGATCCCCGGGCTCGATCGCGTGCCCTTCCTGACCAACGAGACGCTGTTCGACCTGGCCGAGGCGCCCGCCCATCTGCTGATCCTCGGCGGCGGGCCGATCGGGCTGGAAATGGCGGACGCCCACGCCGGCCTCGGCTGCCGGGTAAGCGTGATCGAGGCCGGGCGCATCGCCGGCCGCGAAGACCCCGAACTGGCGGACGGGCTGCGCGCGGCACTCACCGGGCGGGGCGTGGCGATCCTGGAAGGGACCGGGGTTGCCGCGGTCGAGCCGGGCCCGGTGCTGGTGCTGGCGGACGGGCGGCGGATCGCCGGCAGCCACCTGCTGGTCGCCGCCGGCCGGCGCCCGAATCTGGAGTCGCTGGCGCTGGCGGCGGGCGGCGTGCGTGCCGGCCCGGCCGGCATCGCCACCGACCGCGGGCTGCGCAGCCTGACCAACCGGCGCGTCTATGCCGTGGGCGACGTCGCCGACCCGCGGGGGATCGGCCCGCGTGCCTTCACCCATCTCGCCGGCCACCACGCCGGCATCGTGATCCGCCGCGCGGTGTTCCGCCTGCCGGCAAGCGTGTCGGACGCCGCGCTGCCGCGGGTGACCTACACCGCGCCCGAACTGGCCCAGGTCGGCCGGACCGAGGCGGAGGCGCGCGCCGCCGGCCTGGCCGTGCAGATATTGCGCTGGCCGCTGGCCGAGAACGACCGCGCGCGGGCCGAACGCGATACCGCGGGCCTGGTCAAGCTGGTGGTCCATCGCGGGCGGGTGGTCGGCGCCGGCATCCTGGCGCCGCATGCCGGGGAGATGATCGGCGCCTGGACCCTGGCGATTGCGCGGCGGCTGCCGCTCTCGGCGCTGGCCGGGATGATCGTGCCCTATCCGACCCGTGCCGAGGCCGCGGTGCGCGCCGCCGGGACCTTCTACCTGGACCGGCTGTTCGCGCCGCGCACCCGCCGGCTGGCGGGCTGGCTCGCGCGGCTGCCGTAGGCACGATCCGCTCGGCCGCCTGCCCGCCGCGCGGACAGGGCCGTTCTCATTCCGCCGTCCCATCGCGTGGGTCCGAGGCGCTCCCATCATGGCCGGCACCAAACCGTTGTCGCCAGAACGAGAACCGCCGGCGCGCACATGCCGGTGGGCACATGCCGGTGGGCACATGCCGGTGGGTACATGCCGGTGGGCATCTGATTGCCGATCCGGCCCCGGTCATGGCATGGAAGGGTCCGTTTCGCCGCTGCGTGCATCGTGAGGAGCCCGGTTCCGTGACCTGCGTGATCGCGCCCGTCCCCGGCGCCGGGAAGATGACCCTTCGCCCCCGTTCCCTGTGCCGCCGGAGCAGCCGATGAGTGCCGCCACGACGCAAGCTCCCCCCACCCAGCCCGCCGCTCCGCCGCCCGCCCAGACGCCGGGCAAGGAGACCGCCGAGCAGGCGCTGGCCCGCGCGCAGGCCGCCACCCAGGCCAAGCGCTTCGGCGAGGCCGACGGCATCTGCCGCGACGTGCTCGCGACCAGTCCGGACCATGCCAGCGCGCTCGCGCTGCAAGGGGTGATCGCCGCCCACAGCGGCAATCCGGAGCGGGCGATCGAACTGCTGGAACGCGCGCTCGCCCGCCACCCTGGCGTCGCCTCCTGGCACGCCAACCTGTGTTCGCTCTACCGCATCATGAACCGGGTGCCGGAAGCGGTGGCGGCGGGCCGGGAAGCCGTGCGCCTGGCGCCGGAGAATCCGGACAACCTGGTGAACCTCTCGCTCGCCTTCACCGACCTCGATGAGCGCGACAACGCGGTGGCCTGCCTGCTGCGCGCGCTCGGCCTCAATCCCGCGCATGCCGACGCCAGGCTGGCGATGGCGCAGAACCTCCTGGCGCGCGGCGAGCTCGGCCCCGGCTGGATCGAATACGAGTGGCGCAACGAGACCGAGGCCGGCAAGGGCCAGCTGCCGCGCATCACCTCGGCGCCCTGGAACGGCATGCGCATTCCCGGCGGGCGCATCCTGCTGGTGGGCGATCAGGGGTACGGGGATACCATCCAGTTCGCCCGCTACATCCCGATGGTGGCGGCGCTGTGCAAGGAGGTCGTGCTCGGCTGCTCGGCCGAGATGGCCTCGCTGCTCGGGCGCGTGTCCGGCGTCGCGTCCTGCCATCACCGCTGGAACGAGATCCCCGGCCACGCCGCGCATACCCGGCTGTCCAGCCTGCCGCATCTGTTCCACACCACGCTGGAAACCATCCCGAACGGCGTGCCCTATCTGACCCCCGATCCGGCGCGGGTGGAGAAATGGCGGGCGCGGCTCGATCAGATCACCACCCAAGGGCGGCGGCGGATCGGGATCGCCTGGACCGGCCGGCCGACGCACCCGAACGACCGCCGCCGCTCGCTGCGCCTCGCGCAGCTGACCCCACTGGCCGAGGCCGCGGCCGGGCGGGCGAGCTTCGTGTCCTTGCAGAAGCCGTTCCCCGCGATCGACGCGCCCGCCGCGGCGGCTTTCCCGGATCTGGTCGATCTGTCGGCCGAACTGGCGGATTTCGAGGAGACGGCGGCGCTGGTCTCCTGCCTCGACCTGGTGATCACGATCGACACCTCGATGGGCCATCTCAGCGGCGCGCTGGGCCAGAAAGTGTGGATCCTCACCGCCAAGGCGGCGGACTGGCGCTGGCTGCTCGATCGCGCCGACAGCCCCTGGTATCCCACCGCGCGGCTGTTCCGCCAGCCCTCGCCGGGTGCCTGGACGCCGCTGCTGGCCGAAGCCGCCGCCGCGCTGGCCGGGGAACTGGCCGAGGCGCCCGCGGCGGCGCAGCCCGTGCCCGCCTGACCCGCCGACGGTTTCCGCCAGGGGATCGTTCCCGCGGGCGTGTTCCGCCAAACACTCGTTCCCGCGGGCGTGTTCCGCCAAACACGCGTTCCCGCGGGCGTGTTCCGCCAAACACGCGTTCCCGCGGGCGTGTTCCGCCAAACACTCGTTCCCGCGGGCGTGTTCCGCCAAACACTCGTTCCCGCGGGCGTGTTCCGCCCGACGCCGGCGCGTGCTAGAGGGTCCCGCCGCCGCGGGGACACCGATGAACCAGACCCAGCCCACCACCAGCCTCAACCGCTTCTTCAGCGCCTCGCTCGCCGAGGCCGACCCGGAACTCGCCGCCGCGATCGGCGCCGAACTGCATCGCCAGCAGGACGGTATCGAGTTGATCGCCAGCGAGAATCTCGTCTCGGCCGCGGTGCTGGAAGCGCAAGGCTCGGTGCTGACCAACAAATACGCCGAGGGCTATCCGGGCCGGCGCTACTACGGCGGCTGCGTCGATGTCGATGTCGCGGAAACCCTGGCGATCGAGCGGGCGAAGCGCGTGTTCGACTGCGCCTTCGCCAACGTCCAGCCGCATTCCGGCGCGCAGGCCAACCAGGCGGTGTTCCTGGCGCTGGTCCATCCTGGCGAAGCGGTGCTCGGCATGAGCCTCGCCGCCGGCGGACATCTCACGCACGGCGCCGCGCCCAACCTGTCGGGCAAGTGGTTCCGCGCGGTGCAGTATGGCGTGCGGCGGGAAGACGGGCTGATCGACTACGAGCAGATGGAGACGCTGGCCCGCGCCGAGCGCCCGAAGCTCATCATCGCGGGCGGCTCGGCCTATCCGCGCGTGATCGATTTCGCCCGCATCCGTCGGCTGGCCGACGAGGTGGGCGCGTATTTCATGGTCGATATGGCGCATTTCGCCGGGCTGGTGGCGGCCGGGCTGTTCCCCAGCCCGCTGCCGCACGCGCACGTGGTGACCACCACCACGCACAAGACCCTGCGCGGCCCGCGCGGCGGCATGATCCTCTCGAACGATCCTGAACTCGGCAAGAAGATCAACAGCGCGGTGTTCCCCGGCCTGCAGGGCGGACCGCTGATGCATGTGATCGCCGCCAAGGCGGTGGCGTTCGGCGAGGCGTTGCGGCCGGAGTTCCGCGCGTATCAGCAGGCGGTGCTGGACAACGCCCGCACGCTGGCCGCCACGCTCGCCGAGCAGGGGCTGGCGATCGTCACCGGCGGCACCGACTGCCATCTGGCGCTGGTCGATCTCCGCCCCAAGCGGGTGACCGGCAAGGCGGCGGACGCCAGCCTGGAACGCGCGCATATCACCGTGAACAAGAACGCGATCCCGTTCGATCCGGAGAAGCCCACGATCACCTCGGGCATCCGCGTCGGTTCCCCGGCCGCCACCTCGCGCGGCTTCGGCACCGCGGAGTTCCGCGAGATCGGCCTGCTGATCACCGAGGTGCTGGACGGCCTCGCCCGCTCCAACGACGGCAGCAACGAAGCCGCCGAGCGTGCGGTCGCCGCCCGCGTGCAGGCGCTGTGCGCCCGGTTCCCGATCTACCCGGGGCGATGACCCGCCTTCGGGTCGCACGCTGATGCACTGCCCGTTCTGCGGCCACGACGATACCCAGGTGAAGGACAGTCGCCCGACCGAGGACGGCGCGGCGATCCGCCGCCGCCGCTTCTGCCCGAGCTGCGGCCAGCGCTTCACCACGATCGAGCGCGTGCAGTTGCGCGAGCTCACGGTGGTGAAATCGGACCAGCGCCGCGTCGCTTTCGACCGCGACAAGCTGGCCCGCTCCATCCGCATCGCGCTGCGCAAGCGCCCGATCGACGAGGAGCGGATCGAGCGCATCGTCAACGGCATCGTCCGCCAGCTCGAAGCCTCCGGCGAGACCGAGATCCCCAGCAAGCAGGTCGGCGAACTGGTGATGGACACGCTGAAGGAACTCGATCCGGTGGCCTATGTCCGCTTCGCCAGCGTCTATCGCAATTTCCGCGAGGCGAAGGATTTCGAGGCGTTCGTCGGGTCGCTCGGGGAGGTGCGGGCGAACGATGCCGGGGACCGCTGACGATACCGCGCATATGCGCGCGGCGCTGGCGCTGGCCCGCCGCGGGCTCGGGACCGCCTGGCCCAACCCCTCGGTCGGTTGCGTGGTGGTCAGGGACGGGCGCGTGCTCGGCCGCGCGCATACCGCGCCGGGCGGGCGTCCGCACGCCGAACCGCAGGCGCTGGCGATGGCGGGGGAAGCTTCGCGCGGCGCGACCGCCTATGTCACGCTGGAACCCTGCTGCCACTGGGGCCGCACGCCACCCTGCACGGACGCGCTGATCGCGGCCGGCGTGGCCCGCGTGGTCACCGGCGCGCGCGATCCCGACCCCCGCGTCGATGGCACCGGCGTCGCCCGCCTCCGCGCCGCCGGCATCGACGTGACCGAGGGCGTGCTGGCCGATGAGGCCGCCGAGGTGCTGGCCGGGTTCGCCACCCGGCTGCGCTCCGGGCGCCCGCTCGTCACCCTCAAGCTCGCCTCCACGCTCGACGGGCGGATCGCCACCGGCAGCGGCGAGAGCCGCTGGATCACCGGGGCGCCGGCGCGGCGCGCGGCACATGCGCTGCGTGGGACGCATGACGCGGTGCTGGTGGGCGTCGGCACCGTGGCGGCGGACGATCCCGACCTGACCTGCCGGCTGGAGGGATTCCGCGCCACCCCGGTGGTGCGGATCGTGGCCGACAGCCGGCTGCGCACCTCGCTCACCGCGCGGCTGGTTGCCGGCGCGGGCGACACCCCCACTTGGTTCCTGATGCGCGAGGATGCCGATCCGGACCGCCAGCGTGCCTTCCGCGCCGCCGGGGCGAAGCTGTTCGCCGTGCCCGCCGCGCCGAGCGGGATCGATCTCGCCCAGGGCCTCGCCGAGCTCGCCACCGCCGGGATCACCCGGCTGCTGGTGGAAGGCGGGGCGCAGATCGCCGCCGCGCTGCTGCGCGCGGCGCTGGTCGATCGGCTCGCCTGGTTCCATGCTCCGGCGGCGATGGGCGGCGACGGCTGGCCGGCGGTCGCGCCCTTCGGCGTGCGCGGGCTGGACAGCATGCCCCGTTTCGTGCGCCGTTCCGTCACCTCGCTGGGCGAGGACCTGTTGAGCACATTCGAACGCGCGCCGGCGGCCGCGGCGCGCTGAGATGGACGCCTGAGATGTTCACCGGAATCGTCACCGCGCTCGGCACCGTGCGCGCCCTCACGCCGCTCGGCGGCGGGCGCGACATGCGCCTGGAGATCGCTGCGCCCGAACTGCTGGGGGGCGAGGATCGGCCGCCGCCCGTCCTTGGCGCCTCGATCGCCTGCTCCGGCTGCTGCCTGACCGCGGTGGAACTCGGTCCCGACTGGTTCGCGGTGGATGCCTCGGCCGAGACGCTCGCGCATACCACGCTTGGAACCTGGCGGGTCGGCACGCGGGTGAACCTGGAGCGCAGCCTGCGCCTCGGCGACGAACTGGGCGGGCATCTGGTGTCCGGCCATGTCGATGGGGTAGGGGAGGTGATCGCGGCGGTGCCGGAGAACGCCTCGGTGCGCTGGCGGTTCCGCGTGCCGCCGGCGCTCGCCCGCTTCATCGCCGCCAAGGGCAGCGTCGCCGTCGATGGCGTGTCGCTAACGGTGAACGAGGTGACGGACGATACCTTCGGCGTCAATATCATCCCGCACACCGCCGCGGTGACGCGCTTCGGCCTGCTGGCGCCGGGCGATGCGGTCAACCTGGAGATCGACATGCTGGCCCGCTACGTCGCGCGCCTCGCGGAGTTTCGCTGATGGACGCCGTCAAGAGTTTCGACCTGTCGCACTACCTCGCCTCGGCCGAGGACCTGATCGAGGAGGCGCGCAACGGGCGCATGTTCATCCTGGTCGATGACGAGGACCGGGAGAACGAGGGCGACCTGGTGATCCCGGCACAGTTCGCCACGCCCGACGCGGTGAACTTCATGGCCCGCCACGCGCGCGGGCTGATCTGCCTGGCACTGACCCGCCACCGGGTGGAACAGCTCGGCCTTGGCTTGATGAGCGCCGACAACGGCACGCGGCACCAGACCGCCTTCACCGTCTCGATCGAGGCCAAGGAGGGCGTGACCACCGGCATCTCGGCGCACGACCGCGCGCGCACCATCGCCGTGGCGACCAATCCCGAATGCGGGCGCGACGACATCGTGGTGCCCGGCCATATCTTCCCCCTCGTGGCGCGCGAGGGCGGCACCCTGGTGCGCGCCGGCCATACCGAGGCCTCGGTCGATATCGCCCGCCTCGCCGGCCTCGGCCCGGCGGCGGTGATCTGCGAGATCATGAACGACGACGGCACCATGGCGCGGCTGCCGGATCTGGTTTCCTTCGCGCAGAAGCACAACCTCAAGCTCGGCACGATCGCCGACCTGATCGCCCATCGCCGCCGCACCGAGCGGCTGGTCCAGCGCGTGCAGGAAGGCGTGTTCGATCATGTCGCCGGCGGCGCGTGGAGGCTGATCGTCTATGCCAACAAGGTCGAGTACCAGGAGCATCTGGCGCTGGTGAAGGGCGACCTGTCCGGCCCCGAGCCGGTGCTGGTGCGGATGCACGCGGTCGATCTGCTGGACGACATGACCGGCGGGCCGCACTGGATCGCAATCCATAACGCGATGCACATGATCGGCCGGGAGGGCCGCGGCGTGCTGGTGCTGATCCGCGAGCACCGCCCGACCGCGCTGTCCGAGCGCGTGCGCGCCCTGACGCTGTCGCCGCGCCCGGCGAGCGAGCTGCGCGACTACGGGATCGGCGCGCAGATCCTGCTCGATCTCGGCGTGAAGGACATGATCCTGCTGTCGAACCGTGCGCGCACCATCGTCGGGCTGGAGGGCTACGGGCTCAACGTCACCGAGACCCGGCCGATCCCCGATACGGTGAACGGCTCCGGTTCGGCCAAGGACCCCATATGAGCACCGAAGACGCCGTCCTGCCGGCCGCGCCGCGCATCGACGGCCCGCCGCCGCATCTGCTGATCGTGCGCGCGCCGTATTACCGGGAAGTGGCGGACGGGCTGCTGCGCGGCGCCGAGCGCATCCTGCGCGAAGCCGGCGCCACGTTCGAACTGGCCGATGTCGCCGGGGCCTACGAACTGCCGCAGGCGATCCGGCTTGCGCTGCGCGGGGCGCGCCGGTTCGACGGCTACGTGGCGCTGGGCTGCGTGGTGAAAGGAGAGACCGATCACTACGACCATATCTGCCGCGAGACGATCGCCGGTCTCATGCAGCTTTCGTTGCAGTTCGGCCTGGCGCTGGGCCAGGGGGTGCTGACGGTGCACCGGCTGGACCAGGCGCTCGCGCGCTCCGGCGGCGATCTGCCGGGCGGCAACGGGCACAACAAGGGCGCCGAGGCGGCGGCGGCGGCGCTGGTGCAGATCGGCCTCGCGCGCCGGCTGGGCGCGTGATGGGCAAGGCACCGCGTCCCGCGCGCACCGCTTCCCGAATCGCGGCGGTGCAGGCGCTGTTCCAGACCGAGCAGGCGCAGACCAGCGCCGAGACCGTGATCGACGAGTTCGTCCGTCACCGGCTCGGCGAACTGCCCGGCGGCGGCGGGTTCGAGGACGGGCGGGTGCCGGCGGCCGAGGTGCCGCTGTTCGCCCGCATCGTGCGCGCGGCGGTGACCCAGCAGGAGACGATCGACCGCATGCTGGCCGAGGCGCTGCCGGCGGAATGGCCGCTGGCCCGGCTCGATCCGGTGCTGCGGGCGCTGCTGCGCGCCGGCGCGGCGGAACTGGCGGCGGCCAACGACCCGCCGGCCAAGGTGGTCATCAACGAATATCTGAACGTCGCGCACGGGTTCTTCAGCGGCGAGGAACCGCGCATGGCGAACGCGATCCTGGACCGGCTGGCCCGGCTGCTGCGGCCGGGGGAATTCGGCTTATAGGGCGCGACCGGTTCCCGGCCGCGCCGCGCTACGCCCGGATGATCGTGCCGGAGCCGTGTTCGGTGAACAGTTCCAGCAGGCAGGCGTGCGGCACCCGGCCATCGAGGATCACCGCGCCCTTGGTGCCGGCGCGCACCGCGGCCACGCAGGTCTCCACCTTCGGGATCATGCCGCCGGAGATCATGCCCGACGCGATGCCGCGTTCGACATCCGCGATCGTCAGTTCCTGGATCAGCTGCTTCCGCTCGTCCAGCACGCCGGGCACGTCCGTCAGCATCAGCAGGCGCGTGGCATTCAGCGCCCCGGCCACCGCGCCGGCCACGGTATCGGCGTTGATGTTGTAGGTCTGCCCGTCCGCGCCCATGCCCACCGGGGCGATCACCGGGATCAGCCCGGCGCCGGTCAGCGCATGGATCACCCGCACATCGACCGCTTCCGGTTCGCCGACGAAGCCGAGATCGAGCACCTGCTCGATATGGCTGTCCGGATCGCGCTTGGTGCGCGTCAGCTTGCGGGCGCGGATCAGCCCGGCGTCCTTGCCGCAGATGCCCACCGCGAGCGCGCCCGCCTGGGTGATGAGGCCGGCGACATGTTTGTTGACGGTGCCGGCCAGCACCATCTCCACCACCTCGACCATCGCCGCGTCGGTGACGCGCAGCCCGTCGATGAAGGTCGATTGGATCGCCAGCCGTTTCAGCATCGCGTTGATCTGCGGTCCGCCGCCATGCACCACCACCGGATTGATGCCGACCTGCTTGAGCAGCGCGATGTCGCGGCCGAATTCCTGCGCGCGCGCTTCTTCCCCCATGGCGTGACCGCCGTATTTCACCACCACGGTGGCGCCGGCGTAGCGGCGCAGATAGGGCAGGGCCAGGGCCAGCGTGCGCGCCTGTTCGGCGGCGAGGTCGGTCGGGGTGCTGCCGGTCATCGGGAGTCCTCGGGCGGGGGGTGCGGGGCGTGTACGGCGGCGGGAATCGGGGGTCAAGCCACCGGCCCTGGGCCGCGCTTTTCAGGCCACCGCCGCCGCCAGTTCGTGGATCTTGCGGGCCATCGCGGCGATGCCGTTGCCGCGGTTGGTGGACAGCGCGCCCAGCAGCCCGAGGTCGCGCAGGAACACCGGGTCGGTGGCGCTGATCTCGGCGGCGTCGCGGCCGGAATAGACGCGCAGCAGCAACGCCACCAGGCCGGCGACGATCGCCGCGTCCGACGTGCCGGCGAGGTACATCCGCCCGTCCTCGGTCGTCGCGGCGAGCCAGACCTTGCTCTGGCAGCCGGCCACGCGGTGCGCGTCGTCCTGCCAGGCGGCGGGGAAGGGGGGCAGCTTGCGGCCGAGTTCGATGATGAACTGGTAGCGGTCCATCCAGTCGTCGAACACCGCCAGATCCTCGCCGATCGCGGCGATCGCGGCGGCGGCGCTGGGGTCCTCCGGACGGACGAACGGGTTTTCCATGCGCCGCATGTGCGGGCCGGGGGACCATGCGTCAAGGTCGTGCCCTGTCGGCGGCGCCATGCGGGGATCGCTGTTGACGCACGGCAGGGATGCGGCCCTGCGCGGCGGCCAGGCGCTACCCCGGCAGTTCGATCCGCAACACCGTGGGCGGCTCCAGCACCGCGTCGAGCGCGGTGATGCGCGCCACCGCCGCGCGCATCGCGTCCTCGCGCGTCTCGTGCGTCACCAGCACCACCGGCACCGCTTCGGCCGGGGAGCGCCCGCGTTGCAGCATGCTCTCCAGCGACACGCCCAGGTCGCGCAGCACCGCGGTCACGTCGGCGATCACGCCGGGCCGGTCCACCACCATCAGCCGCAGGTAGTAGCACCCCGCGTGGGCGCTGATCGGCACGGACGGCGCATCGGACAGCGCCCCGGCGGCCGCCCCCCACACCGGCGTCGTGCGCCCGCGCGCGAGGTCGATCAGGTCCGCGACCACCGCCGAGGCGGTCGGCCCGGCGCCCGCGCCGCGCCCTTCCAGCATCACGCGGCCGACGAAGTCGCCCTCGATCACCACCGCATTATAGACCCCGTCCACCCGCGCGAGCGGCGCCGCCGCCGGCACCAGGCAGGGATGCACGCGCGCGGAAATCCCCCCCGCGCTCGCCCTTGCGAGACCCAACAGCTTGATCCGGTAGCCCAATTCCCCGGCAAAGCCGATATCGAGCGCGGAGATGCCCCGGATGCCCTCGATATGCACCGCCTCGAACGCGACCGGCCGGCCGAACGCCAGCGCCGCCAGGATCGCCAGCTTGTGCGCGGCGTCGATGCCGTCGATGTCGAACGACGGGTCCGCCTCGGCGTAGCCCAGCCGCTGCGCGTCGGCGAGAATCTCGGCGAAATCCTTCCCCTCCTCGCGCATGCGGGTGAGGATGTAGTTGCAGGTGCCGTTCAGGATTCCGGCGATCGACAGGATGCGGTTCGCCGCCAGCCCCTCGCGCAGCGTCTTGATCACCGGGATGCCGCCGGCCACCGCCGCCTCGAAGGCCAGCGCCACGCCGCCCGCCTCGGCCCGCGCGGCGAGCGCCGCGCCGTGCACCGCCAGCAGCGCCTTGTTGGCTGTCACCACCGGCTTGCCGGCCGCGATCGCGCGCTCCACCAGCCCCCGCGCCGGCCCGTCCGCGCCGCCGATCAGCTCGACCACCACATCGACGTTCGGGTCCTCGGCCAGCACCCGGGGATCGTCGTGCCAGCGCATCCCCGCCAGCGACACCCCGCGATCCCGGCCGCGATCGCGGGCGGAAACGGCGGTGACCGCGATCTTCCGCCCGGCGCGGGCCTCGATCAGCGCGGCGTTGTCCGACAGCAGGCGCAGCACGCCGCCGCCGACCGTCCCCAGGCCGGCGACGCCGATCGACAATGCGCCGTTCATGCCGAGGTGGAGGCCAGCGCCGCCGGCTCCGCCTGGTTGGAGCCGGCTTGCAGGAAGCCGCGGATCGAGCGGCAGGCCTGGCGCAGCCGGTGCGTGTTCTCCACCAGCGCGATGCGCACGAAGCCTTCCCCGTGCTCCCCGAAGCCCAGCCCCGGCGCCACCGCAACCTTCGCGCGCTCCAGCAGCAGCTTGGAGAATTCCACGCTGCCGAGGGAGGCGTAGCGCGGCGGGATCGGCGCCCAGGCGAACATCGAGCCGTCCGGGGTCGGCACGTCCCATCCGGCGGCGGCCAGCCCGCGCACCAGCACGTCCCGGCGTTCCTTGTAGAGGGCCCGCATCTCCGCCACGCAGTCCTGCGGGCCGTTCAGCGCCGCGGTGGCGGCGACCTGGATCGGCGTGAAGGCGCCGTAGTCGAGGTAAGATTTCATCCGCGCCAAGGCCGAGATCAACCGCGGATTGCCGGCCGCGAAGCCCATCCGCCAGCCCGGCATCGAATAGGTCTTGGACATCGAGGTGAACTCCACCGCGATGTCCTTCGCCCCGGGGATCTGCAGCAGCGAGGGCGGCGGGTTGTCGCCGAAATAGATCTCGGCATAGGCGAGGTCCGACATGATCCAGATCTCGTGGCGGCGGGCGAAGGCGACGATCTCCCGATAGAAATCCAGATCCGCGAGATAGGCGGTCGGATTCGACGGGAAATTCACGATCAGCGCGGTCGGCTTCGGCACCGAGTGGCGCACCGCGCGATCGAGCGCGCGCAGCATGTCCTCGTCCGGTTTGGCGGGGATGGAGCGGACCGCGGCGCCGGCGATGATGAAGCCGAACTGGTGGATCGGGTAGGAGGGATTAGGCACCAGGATGGTATCGCCCGGCGAGGTGATGGCCGAGGCCAGGTTCGCCAGCCCCTCCTTCGATCCCAGGGTGGCGATCACCTCGGTCTCGGGGTCCAGGCCGACATCGAAGCGGCGGGCGTAATAGCCGGCGAGCGCGCGGCGCAGGCCGGGGATGCCCTTGCTGACCGAATAGCGATGGGTGCGCGGGTCCTGCACCGCCTCGATCAGCTTGGCGACGATATGCGGCGGCGTGGGGCCGTCGGGGTTGCCCATGCCGAGGTCGATGATGTCCTCCCCGGCGGTCCGGGCGCGCGCCTTGGCGGTGTTCACTTCCGCGAACACGTAGGGCGGCAGGCGTCGGATGCGATGAAACTGTTCGGAGGACATTGCAAACTCTCGGGTTTCGGACTGCGTGGGGCGGTCGGGGCCAAGCGCGGACCACGGCTGGCGTGCAGTCTTATGGCAGCGTGCCGCGTCGGGGCAAGCGCGGCCTTACGCGATCAGGGCTGCCAATTCCGTCATGCTGGGCACGATCAGGTCCGGCTGGTGGGGGCCGCGACCGTAGGGGCGGCGGCGGCGGTCGATGAAGGCGGTGCGCATGCCGGCCGCTTTCGCCCCGACGCAGTCGAATTCGTGGTTGGCGACGAACAGCACCTGATCGGGGCGCACCCCCTCGATCTCGGCCGCCTTGGCGTAGGTGGCGTGGTGCGGCTTGAAGGCGCCGGCCGCGGCCACCGAGATCAGCCGGTCGAACCGCTGGCCGTGATGCGGGACCGCGGCTTGCAGCATGTCCGGATCGCCGTTCGACAGCACCACCAGCCGATAGCGCGCGCGCAGGCGGTCGAGCGCGGCGGGGACCTCGGGGAAGGGGGGCAGGCGCACGATCGCCTCCACCAGCGCCGCGACTTCCTCCGTCGTATGGGCGATGCCGGCACGGTTCAGGACATGGTCCACCGCGCGCTCCCCGATCTCCCGATAGGGCGTGTGCGCGCGGCCGAGCAGCGCGTCGATCATCGAGTTCTCGAAATGGGTGCGCCGCCACCAGGTGACGAAGCTGTTC
>JAJZVS010000032.1 GCA_021845555.1 Pseudomonadota bacterium | reverse complement strand
GCTGGGTGCGGCGCAACTGGCGCAACGCGGCCGGCGATCCCGTGGCGAACATGGACCTGTGGCACCGGCTGCTGGCGGCGGCGGCGGGGCACAAGATCGAGTGGCGCTGGGTCCGTGGCCACGCCGGCGACCGGATGAACGAACGGGCGGACGCGCTGGCGACCGCGGCGCGGGAGCGGGCGGCCGGGGGGCGATAGCTGTCGGATGACGCATAAAACGTCATTATGACCCATAAAATGTCACAGAAACAATCGCATAGACTCGGACCTCGGAAGTCCTAATCGGGAATGGAGCGGCCGAGGGATAGCATCGGCCGGAGTCGGGTCGGGGCCTCATGCAGTAAAAGGGCCGGATTCGGAAGACACAAAATTAAGGCAACGAGGGTGACAACGAATCAATGCATTCGGCGTCGAGGATTGCTTCCGGCGGTGTCGCAACGACGATGCCGCTGCGGGAGCAGCCGCGCTCTGATACTCGGATTCGGTCAATATCGCGGCCCTTCCTGACCGTGCGACGGCTTGGTTCGGTGCCAACGGCATCGGCGACCGCGAAGGGGACCGCGTGAACGCGGTCGTCGGCGGCATCAAGACGGGGACTGCGGCCCCCGGCCTCGGGCAGTGCGAGCATCCTGAATGTGGATCGGGATGCGGGGTTCGTGCTAAACTTGATTGGCGGTGTGGGAGGATTCACGAGCGCCGCTGGGGTGGTGAGCGCGCTGGAGAGCGACGGAAATGGGGGGGCGCATCTGATGCCGCCGGAACAAGTGGGCCTGCCGTCTCTCGGCCCGCGCCTGGTAGAGACGCTGGCGGCTTCGGCCGGCGTTGGTCCGGGAACAGCGACCAAGTCGGTTACGTTCTACGCCGGTCGACTCGGTGCTGACGCGTGGAAAGCGCCTACTGCGGGTCCAGGGGGCGCAGCACGCCAATGCGGTCTTACTTGGCGCCTGTAAGCAGCTACGACGTCCCTAGCCGCCTTGCGCCTGACATCTCGGGCACTTCATCCGCAAATGAGGTCAGACCTATGCTGCAGCAACAGTCGGAACAGGTTCCCCCGAAGATATCGACATCGGGGAGTCCTGAATTCTTCCACTACAAGAGATCAAAAATTATGGCCATAGACACTGCTCTGACTCTGGTTGCCGGTGGCGCCTGGGCGTCGGCATCTCTTGTAGAAGGCGGGGCCACGGTTGGCGGTGTTGTCTTAGGGCTGTGCACCTACGCGTTCATTCTTCCCATGTATCTTGCAGCTCGCTTCCAGGCCTCGACGATCTGTGTTGACGAGAAGGCAATCACCGCCACACTCCTCGGATTCCGGTGGAGAACGATTGAATGGCGGAATGTTAAAGGGGTTCGAGTGTATACCATGCCTAGTATGTATGGGTCTGGCCCGCTCGTTTCTTTCTTTATAGACCAGGATTCGCGCGTGCACCCTTCATTTACGCATTTATTCCGAAAGCGCGGGCCAGTTAGTTTTTGGGGTAGTATCATAAACAATCGCACCCTACTTGATCTGATCAACGCATTCGCCATCCAGTATAGCATTCCGATTCGATGTTACTTTACGGAGTCAGGTGAATTCATCAAAGAACCGCGGTTGGTCGAGAATCTGTAGGTAGTTCACCACGATTGCCGTCTGATCGGGCGTCGCCCGTTACCGGGGAGTGGGATATGCGACATGCTGCTCGACGAGACTGGGAACGCGAACGAGACTGGGAACGCGAACTAGGCCACCGCGCAGATCGTGCAGCTGTCCGGCGCGCCGGCGCTGACCGGGACGGGGGATGCGTTCCGGCGGGATTTCGGCACGATCGGTCGCGGGGCCGCGGCGGAGAGCGTGGCGCTGGGGGTGGAGAACGCAGCTGTCCGTGGCTGTCCTCGGTGAGGGCCACGAAGTGTGGTGTCCTCCCCCGCCGCGGCTCCGGTTCGGATTATGACAGGTTATGGTTCCAGGGGTTCGGTTAGTGACAGGTTATGGGTCCAGCGATGACAGGATATGCGTCAGCCGGGAACGGTTCCCGTAGGCGTTCCCCGGGGACCAGTGACAGGTTATGCGGCAGCCAACAATAGCGGCGGACCGCCGGGGGCCGTCAACGACGGGACATCGGCGGGATCGGCCGAATGGACGGTTGAATCGGGCTGCATCCTACGGTAGTGTTAACGACACGTCAGAACGTCATCGCGCGACGCCCGCGCGCTGTTTTTCCAGGGGGCGGGTGACTGCATGCGAGTGCTCGGCGGTACGACGCACGGTGCGTCGGCGCGGTTTAGCGCGGTTCGGCTGGTTGGGGCAGTGCTCGGTGCCGCGCTTGGGCTGGGCGTGGCGGGCGGGACCGCGCGGGCGGCGATTCTGCAACAGTTCCAGGGCGGCACTTCCGCCGTCTCCGGCTACGTCCCGCCGGACATGGGCGGCGCGGTGGGGAACGGCTATGTCGTCCAGCTGCTGAACGGGGTGGCGACGATCGACTCCACCACGGGCACGCAGGTTTCGCAGACGTCGTTGAACACGTTCTTCGGCGGGATCGGCGGGCAGCTCTCCGACCCGCGCATCATCTTCGATCCGTCGAGTCAGCGCTGGTTCGCCAGTGCCATCACGGTGCCGGGCGGCAGCAACAGCAATCCGAACAGCGTTCTGGTGGCGGTCTCCGCCGGGGCCAACCCGACCGGCGGCTTCACCACGCTCTCTTTCGCCAGCGCGAGCAACGCCACCTTCGCCGATTTCCCCACCCTCGGCGTGAATGGCGCGGCGGTGACGATCGGCACCAATGATTTCTCGACCAGCACGAGCAGCTACCTCGGCAGCTCGCTCTACTCGATCCCTAAATCGAGCCTGACCGCGGCCACACCGACCCTGGCGAACCAGTCGAGCTTCATCCAGACCAGCAACGTCGGTGTCGCGCCGCAGGCGGTGACGAACGCCACCACTGGCGGGACCAGCACCACGGTGCTGAGCGTCGGAGTGACCGGCACCACTGCGGTTTATACCGTTTCCACGGTCAGCGGCGCTAACGCGGCGGGCGCGACCCTGGCGCGCGGCAACCTCTACGCGCAGCTCTTCAACAACGCCCCGGTCGCTCCGACCCAGCCCGGTGGCGTCACCTACGACCCGGGCGACAACCGGATCGGCTCCGGCGCGTACCAGGTCGGCAACAACATCTATTTCGCCAACACCGTCTCCAGCGGCACGCAGGACCAGATCGCCTGGAACGTCCTGAATACCGCCACCCAGACCGTGACCACGGGGCTGATCGGCATCTCCGGACTCGATCTGACCTATGGCTCGATCTCGGCCAACGCCAACGGCACCTTCGTGGTGGCGTTCAACGGCTCGGGCAGCAGCCAGAACATCACCGACTATTATGAAATCTGCTCAGCGGTCACCGGCGCCTGCGGCGCCCCGCAAATCGCCTACACCAGCCCGGCGAGCAACTACTCCAACGCGCCTGGCGGCACGAACCGCTGGGGCGACTACAGCTGGACCACGGTCGATCCCACCAACCCGGCCAACTTCTGGCTGTTCCAGGAATATGCGCTGACCAACAGCTCCTGGGGCACCGTCATCACCCAGATCGGCACCGCGGTCCCCGAACCCGCCGCCATCGCCATGCTCGGCTTCGGGCTGGTTGGCCTCGGCCTCGTCCGGCGCCGGACCGGCCGTGTCTGAATACCGCGCGCCGGCCCGGATGACCGGTGCGCCGCCCCGCGTTTTCCTCATCACCGGCGCCGCTTCCGGCATCGGTGCCGCCCTGGCCCGCCGCTTGGCTGCCCCCGGCGTCGCGCTCGCGCTGCATACGCGCGCCAACCGCGCCGGGCTGGAAGCGACCGCCGCCGCCGCCCGCGCCGCCGGGGCAGTAACGGAAACGCTCGTCAGCGACCTCGCCCACCCCGCCGTCCCGGCCGCCCTGATCGCCGCCACGCTGGCCCGGTTCGGCCGGATCGACGCGCTGATCGCCAATGCCGGCTTCGCCGACGCCACCCCGCTTGCCGACCTGACGGACGCCGCCCTCGCCCGCTCGATCGAGACCATTCTCGCCGGCTTCGCCCGCCTGTCCCGCGCCGCCCTCCCGCACCTGCCGGACGGCAGCGGGCGCATCGTCGCCGTCTCCTCCTTCGTCGCCCATGTGTTCCGCCCCGGCGTGCCGGTCTTCCCCGCCTCCGCCGCCGCCAAGGCGGGGCTGGAGGCGTTGGTGCGCGCGCTCGCCGCCGAGCTCGCCCCGCGCGGTATCGCGGTGAACGCCGTCATCCCCGGCTTCATCCGCAAGGACGCCGGCACCCGGGCCGCGGTGGACCCCGCCCGGCTGGGCGCCCAGATCGCGCAGATTCCGCTCGGCCGGCTGGGCCGTCCGGAGGAGGTTGCCGCCGCGATCGCCTTCCTGCTCGCCCCCGAACCAACCGGCCTCACCGGCGCGTTGCTGCCGGTGGACGGCGGCCTCGCGCTCTGACAGGGTGCGGTCTTTCCGCCGCCGGAGCCCCAGGTTTTGCCCGCCGTCCCCGCCCCGCCCGCCGCCCCGCACAACCCCGATCTGCTCGCCCGTATCCCGCTCGCCGCCCGCAGCGTGCTCGACGTGGGTTGCGGCAGCGGATCGCTGCTCGCCGCCTATCGCGCGCGCAACCCGGGCGCCCTGCTGCTCGGCATCGAGACCGACCCCGAGCAGGCCACCCTCGCCGCCGAGCAACTGGACGAAGTGGCGGTCGTGGATGTCGAGGCCGATCCGCTGCCGTTCGTGTTGGATTCCCCGCTCGACTGCGTGATCTACGGCGACCTGCTGGAGCATCTGCGCGATCCGCTCGCCGTGCTGCGCGCCCATGCCGCTGCGCTGGCGCCCGATGGCGTCGCGCTGGTCTGCGTGCCGAACGTGGAACATTGGAGCTTCGTCGCGCGGCTGCTCTCCGGCACCTGGGCGTACGCCCGGGAGGGCCTGTTCGACGAGGGCCATCTGCGCTGGTTCAACCTGGAGTCGATGGGGAAGCTGCTGGAGGCGGCCGGCCTCGCGCCCTGCGACGTCACCCCCCGCGTGTTCCGCCCGGCCGAGGCCGAACGCTTCGTCGCGGCGCTGGCGCCGGGGCTGGCGGGCCTCGGCATCGATCCGAAACAATACCTCCAGCGCGCCGCGCCGCTGCAATTCGTCTGGCGCGCCCGACGCCAGCCGCAGGCGCGGATGGTGGTCGCCGGCACCATGCTCGCCCCGATCGGCGGGGTCTCGCATCTGCGCGTGATCCATCCGATGCAGGCGCTGGCGACCGACCCCTGCGTCATCACCCGGATCGATCCGTTGGCGGAGATCCCCGCCGCCGGCACCGACGGGCCGCAGATCTGCGTGCTGCACCGCCCGCTGCTGGCGGGGGCGGAGGGCGCGGCGATCCTGCGCCGCCTGCTGGCGCGGAACTGGCTGGTGGTGACCGAGTTCGACGACCACCCGGATTTCTTCGCCCGCCCGGAGGGCGCGAACCTGACGTTCAGCGGCGTGCATGCGGTGCAGACCAGCACGCCGGCGCTGGGGGAACTGCTGCGCGACCGCAACCCGGAAGTCGCGGTGTTCCCCAACGCGATGCCGTTCCTGCCCGAGCCCGCGAATTTCGCCGATCCCGACCGGCTGACGCTGTTCTTCGGTGCGCTCAACCGCGAGCGCGACTGGGACGGGCTGATGGACACGCTGAACGCGGTCGCCGCGGTGGCCGGGGAGCGACTGCGCTTCGAGGTGGTGCACGACCGCGCGTTCTTCGACGCGCTGGACACGCCACACAAGGCGTTCACCCCCACCTGCGACCACGACACCTATCTGCGGCTGCTGGGCCAGTGCGAGATCGCGCTGATGCCGCTGGCCGATACCGCGTTCAACCGCGCCAAGTCGGATCTGAAATTCATCGAGGCCGGCGCCTGCCGGGTGGCCGCGCTGGCGAGCCCGGTGGTCTATGCCGATACCATCGTGGACGGCCGCACCGGGCTGATCTTCACCGATGCCGACAGCCTGCGCGCCAAGCTGCTGCACCTGATCGCGATGCCCGAACTGGCGCGCGCGCTCGGCGAGGCGGCGCGGGAGTATGTGGCCGAGGAACGGATGCTGGCCTACCAGGTGGCGCCGCGCATCGCCTGGTACCGCGCGCTGTGGCAGCGCCGCGAGGAACTGACCGCCGCCTTGCGCGCCCGCGTGCCCTGGCTGCTGGAGACCGTGCCGGCCGAGTGACGATGCCGCGCCGGCCGGTTGCCGGCGGCGGCGCTATCCTGCCTTGCCCCCCTGGCCTGGTCCCCCTGGCCTTGCCCCCTTCGGAGAGACGCATGCGCTTCTTCGTCTTGCTGGCGCTGCTGCTCGCCACGCCGGTTCTCGCGCCGGCCGCCGCGCCCGCGCCGGTTCATCTGGCCGCGCCCGTTCGCCTCGCGGCCCACCGCGCGCTCTATCGCCTGACCCTGGCCGATGGCCGCGGCCAGGTGATCGGCGCGTCCGGGGCGATGGGCTACGAGGTGACGGACGCCTGCACCGGCTGGAAAGTGCGCCAGCGGCTGGACCTAACGCTGACCAACACGGAGGGTCAGACCGTCCGCATGCTGTCCGACTACGCCACGCTGGAGGCGAAGGACGGCACCCGTCTCGATTTCCGGATGAAACAGACCACCGACGGCGCGGTGAGCGCCGAGACCGAGGGACAGGCCACGCTCGATCGGCCCGGCGGTCCCGGGGTGGCGCATTTCACCCTGCCGCGGCCGATGCAGAAGCTGCTGCCGGCGGGCACGCTGTTCCCGATGGCACACACCGCCGCGGTGATCCGCGCCGCCGAGGCGGGCCAGCGCTTCCTGACGCTGCCGGTGTTCGACGGCACGGACGCCGCCGGCGCGGAACTCAGCGCCATCGTCGCCACCGGAACCTTGCCGCCCGAGCGGACGCCCTGGCCCGCGCTCTCGGCGCTGCCGAGCGCGCGGGTGGAGATCGCCTTCTTCGGCGTCAAGGCGGACAAGATGCTGCCCGACTACGCGGTGGGCATGCGCTACTGGACCAACGGCGTCGCCGACGATCTGCGGATGGATTTCGGCGACTTCGTGATGCGCGGCAAACTGGTGGCGTTCGAACCCCTGCCGTCGCACTGCTGAGGGGATACCAGCGGCCCGAAATACCGACTCTTCCGGTATCTCGGGCCGCTGGTATCGCGCGCGGGGTTGGTGGGGCGGCCGCGCGCGGTATGAGGACGGCGGCTACTTCACCTCCCGCCCCAGCGCCTGCTCGTACACCCGCAACACCGCGCTCGAATCGTCCCCGCCCATGCCATGCGCGCGCGCGGTGCGCATCAGCGTCATCACCTGCGGGGCGATCATCGCCGGCATGCCCACCTCGTCGGCCATTTCCAGCGCCAGCCGCAGGTCCTTGTGCGCGAGATCGAGCGCGAAGCCGGGGGTGAAGTTGCGCGCGAACGCCTTCGGCCCCAGGCCGCGGAACGCGTCCGAATTGCCCGAGGCGTTGCAGATCACGTCATACAGCTTGTGCACGTCGATGCCGGCGGCGGCGCCCAGCAGCAGCGCCTCGGACGCGGCGGCGGCGTTGCAGAACGCCAGCATGTTGTTGCACAGTTTCGCGACCGACCCCATGCCGACTTCGCCGACATGGATCACCTCGCGCGAGAAGGATTTCAGCAGCGGCAGGTTCGCCTCGAACAGCGCCGCGTCGCCGCCCACCATGATGACGATGGTGCCGTCGGTCGCGCGCGGCACGCCGCCGGAAACGGGGGCTTCCAGCATCTTCACGCCCTTGGCGGCGAGTCCGGACTCCACGCGCCGCGCGGTGGCCGGGGAATTGGTGGACAGATCGATCACCACCGTGCCCGGCCTGGCGTGCGCGGCGATGCCTCCGGCGCCCAGCGTGACCTCCTCCACATGCTTCGGCATCGGCAGCGAGGTGAACACCACGTCCGACGCCGCGGCGACCGCGGCGGTGGAGGCGCCGGCGGCGCCGCCGATCGCGGTGCAGGCGGCGACCGCCTCGGGGTTGAGGTCGAACACCGTGACCGCGTGATTGGTATTGCGGATGATGTTGCGGCACATGGGCCCGCCCATGTTGCCGACGCCGATGAAGCCTACTTTCATGCTCGCGTTCCCCCTGGCTGCCCGTGCCGACTGTCCGTGCCGACTTTCCGCGCCCCTGGGGGCGCGCGGCGCCGATCATGCCCGAGCCGGCCGGCGGCGTCATCAGGCGCCCGCCGCCCGCTTCGCCTCTGCCGCGCCCGGGAGAGGGCGAGATGCGCCCGAGCGGGTGGGTTACGCCACGCCAGGCTCGGGGGAGAACAACTCCGCCTTGCCGGGCTTGTCCTTCCATTCGTCGGCGTCCGCCGGCGGCTCGCCCTTGCGGGTGATGTTCGGCCAGGCGGCGGCATAGGTGCGGTTCTGCTCGACCCAGGCGGCGGCCTTGTCGTCGCTGTCGGGCACGATCGCCTCCGCCGGGCATTCGGGCTCGCAGACCCCGCAGTCGATGCACTCGTCGGGGTGGATCACCAGCATGTTGTCGCCGACATAGAAGCAGTCCACCGGACAGACTTCCACGCAGTCCATATACTTGCACTTGATACAGTTCTCGGTGACCACATAGGTCATGGCACTTCCCCGGCGGCGAGCGTCCGGCACCGATGGCCGCGACGGCAGGAAACAAGCGGCCACCCTTCGACCGCGGGCGCGATATGCGAGCCTTTTCGGGCGCGCGCAAGGCCAAGCGCGGCGGCGGGGCGGGAATCGTGCCGAGCTTGGGCCCGACAGGGCAGATTTCCGGTCACGGGAGCGGGCAGAAGGCCGGAGCTACCCGCCCACCGTCGCCACGACGCGCGCCGCCCCAGGGGGCGCGCTCTCAGGGGGGGCGCTCTCGGGGGGCGCGCTCTCCGCCGCCTCGCCGGCTTCCTCGGCCAGGGCCAGGGCGACCAGTTCGCGCTGCATCGTTTGCAGCGCCGCCCGATAGGCCGGGCTGCGCAATCCCTCGGCGATGCCGACGGCGTGCAGCGCCCGATGGGCGGCATCGATCGTGCCGCCGGCCAGCCCGCGCCGGACGATGAAGCGCGAGACCGGGCAGGATACGGCCGGGCCGGGGCTTGTCCCGTCCCGCTGCGACGCCCGCCATAGCAGCGCCAGCGTGCCGAGCGGGGTGGAGGGATCCGCCCGGTCCACCGGCCAGCGGAAGTCGCGGAGCCAGGACGCCAGCGCGTCCCCCGGCATCGGCCGGGCAAGGCCATAGCCCTGGCCGACCGACGCGCCGAGGAAGGCCGCCGCCTCGATCATCCCGATGCTCTCCAACCCCTCCGCCACGACCTCGACCTCCAGATCGTGGCCGAGCTGGACCAGCGCGCCGAGGAACCCGACGGTCTTCAGCGGCGCGTGCCGCACGCCCGCCACCAGCCCCTGGTCGATCTTGATGGCACGGAACGGCAGGCTGCGCAGCCGTTGCAGGCTGCTGTATCCGGCGCCGAGATCGTCCATCGCGATGTTCACGCCGAGCCGCGCCAGCGCCGCGAGTGTGGCGACGCTGACCGATTCGGCCACGCCGACCGGCTGATCCTCGGTGATCTCGAGATCGAGCCGCTCGGGCGCTACGCCCGCCTGCCGCAGCGCCTCGGCAACCCAGAAGGCGCAATCGGGCTGCGCCAGGGTGGAGGGCGGCAGGTTCACCGCGACCCCGAGCGACACCCCCGCCGCATCCCATGCCGCCACCTGTGCCAGGGCGGCGGCGAGGCCGCGGCGGAACAGCTCGTCCAGATCGCGCGCGCCGAGCACCGGCAGAAAGGCACCGGGGGCGACGATGCGCCCGTCTTCGAGCGCCAGGCGCGCCAGCGCCTCGGCCTTCACGGTGCGCCCCGTGCGCAGATCGACCAGCGGCTGGTAGTGCATGACCAGGCCGCCGGCGAACAGCCGTCGGCGCCAGGCCTGGGCGGTTGCCTCCGGCACCATCGCCGCGGCCGCGGCACGCCGCTGTCGCCACAGCAGCCACAGGCGCTGCGCCAGCCCGTTGCAGAAATGGCGCATCGGGGAGGACTCGAACTGGCCGGGATAGGCACCCAGCAGGATCAGGACGGCCACGGACCGATCGTCCGCATCCTTCACGGGCAGCGCGGCTGAGCTTCGCACGCCGAAGCGGCGGGCCACCGCACGCCACGGAGCGGTGCGGGATCCTCAAGAAAATTGGCCGCGGTCTGCACCTCTCCGCTTTGCCAGGCGGAGGCGGTCAGGCCGCGACCCTCCGGGCGATCGGGGGCGATCGCCGGGGTGAGGCCGGTCGCAGCGCGCACCCGGTCGAACGTCAGGCCGAAGCCGCTGCTGCTGGCCAGGACCTGGAAGCGGCCCTCGGCGTCCGGCTGCATCAGGCCGCAGCCGCGCATGCCGGGCAGCGCCGCGAGCGCATCGAGTTCCCCCTGGACCACATCGGCCCAGGGTGCGTCGGCGGACGGCAGGCGGCGCAGCAGATGGTCGAAGAACGCCGCCAGGGTCCGGGTGTGCGCCTGCATTTGCGCGGCGCTGTCGTCCTGCAGCCGCAGGGCGATGACGGCCATCAGATTCTGCCGCTCGATCGGGCGGAGCGGGCGGGTGGCCAAGTGTTCGCCGAGTGAGGTCTGCAACAGCCCGGCCGCCTGCACCATCAACGCGCCGTCCACCCCGACCAGCGCGTGGGTCCGCCCGATCGGCTCTGCCGCGCGCTCCACCGCCTCCCGGTCCAGCACCGGCGTCACCAGGTGCAGAAGGTGTCGGGTCTGGGTGGCACGCAGCTTGTGCATCTCCGCCGCCGACAGGACCCCCAGGACGCGCGCGGCAGCGGGTTGCTGGGCCAGATCGCGGTAGAATTCGGCGATGAACGCATCAATGATCCCAGGCCACAGCGCGGCCGCGTTGGCCAGCAGGCGCGCCGCCTCGGGGCCGTAGGCATCCGTCAGCCCTGGCGCGGGGGCATCGGCCTGCGTGATCTCGGGCGTCCAGCGGCGCCAGTTTTCCGTTCGCGTCGCCTTACGCGCCTTGGCGGCGTACAGCGCGGCATCGGCGCGGCGCATCAGCAGGTCCGGCTCCTCGCCATCGTCCGGCGCGATGGCGACGCCCATGCTGAGGCCGATCCGCGCCATACGCCCCTCGCCGAGGTCGAACGGCCGGGAGAGCGCCTCGTTCATCCGGTCGAGCAACGCCGGCAGCACGGTGGCGGTGCCGAGGTCCTCGATCGCCAGCACGAATTCGTCCCCGCCCAGGCGGGCGATCAGATCGGACCGGCGCAGCCCCTCGCGCAGCCGGGCCGCCGCCTGGCGCAGCAGCGTATCGCCGGCGGCGTGCCCAAAGGAGTCGTTGACCGGTTTGAAATCGTCGATGTCGAGCAGGCAGACGGCGAGCGGCCTGCCCTGGCGCCGGCTGCGGGCGAGCGCGTGACCCAGATGCTCCTCGAACTGCAAGCGGTTGGGCAGGCCGGTCAGGGGGTCATGCCGCGCGAGCTGGAACTGGCGGCCGCGCTCGCGCTCCAGCGTCTCCTTGAGGTCGAAGGCATCCAGCCCGCGGCCGAGCAACTGGCCGATGCGCTCGCACAGCGCCGTGAGTTCGCCATCGAACAGGTCAGGTTCCCGCGAGCCGAGCGCCAGCACCGCGAACAGGGCCTGTCCCCGATGGATCGGCACCGCGATGACCGAGTGCCAGCCGGTGACCCGGAATACTTCGAAGAACCGCGCGAGGCCGGGATCGTCCGGCAGGTGATTGTGAAACACCATCTCTCCGGCCAGCCAGCAGCGCGCCGCGATCGAGGGCGGCGTATCGGCCAGCGTGAGCCGCATCTGGACAATGTCGGACACCCCCGGCCCGGCGCCGGCCAGGCGCCGTAGCACGCCCTCGCCGTCCGGCCTTGCCACCCAGGCCAGGTGGAACAAGCCCCCGTCCGCCAGCCGCTCGCAGGTGCGGCGCAGCATCTCGGCATCGCTCTGCGCCTCCAGCAACACTTCGCCTTCGGCCAGCAGGGCGGCGTGCAGCCCCGCCAGCCGATCGTACCGGCGTTCCTGATCCAGCGCGTCGAGCGCGCGCCCGACGGTGCCGGCGAGTTTCTCGAGCAGGGCGACCAGTTCGGCGTCCAGCACGCCTTCCTCGTCCGCATACACATGCAGCACCGCGACCGGCTGGCCGCGCAGCAGCAACGGCATTGCCGCCCCGGCGCCGAGGCCGAAACTCCGCGCCGCTTCGAGCCAGGGTCCCAGCATGGTGTCCGGCGCGAAGCGCTGGCGGACGATGGTGCGCGCGTCGCGCCAGGCGATGCCGGACAGACCGCGTCCTTCGGGCAGGGCAGGGTCCGCCGTGACAAAGACCTGCGCGAGAAACCCGGTGGCCCCGGCGGCGGCAAAGACCTGGAATTGCTGGGTCGGGTCGGGCGCGCCGACCCAGGCCAGCCGGACTCCCCCATGCTGCACCGCGATCCGGCAAATGCCCTCATACAGCGCCGCACGGTCCGGCCGGTTCGCGGCCAACTGGTTCGCCTGTGCCAACATGGCGTTGAAGCCGGTCACGCGGCGCAGGCGGCGGTCCTGCCGCTCGCGCTCCTCCTGCAGCTCGGCCAGCAGCAGAATGCTGCCGGCGATGGCGGTGCAGTGGTCGAGCATGCGTCGCGTCGCCGCGTCCGGCAGCGCGCGGTCAGGGCCGGTCAGCGCGAAAGTGCCGAGCACCCGCTCCCCCTGGCGGATCGGATGGGACCAGCAGGAGCGGATCTGATAGGCGGTAGCGAGGTCCCTCAGGTCGTCCCAACGCGGATCGGTCTGCGCATCCTCCACCAGCGCCGGAGCGCCGGTATAGATCGCCACGCCGCATGAGCCGGCGGCCGGTCCGGGCTGCAATCCGTCCAGCGCCGCACGGAGCGGACCCGGCACGGCGGGCGCGGCAAGCACGCCGAGGCGCCCGTCCGGGCGCGTCCGCATGAGGCTGGCGGCCCGGCCGGGCGCATGCTGCTCGGCGAGGCCGCACAGGCGTTCGGCCAGCGCGGCAGCCGGATGGCCGGCGGCGATGTCGCGCAGGATCAGCGTCTGCATGTCGAGCAGGGTCGCAAGCCCCGTCGGTGCGTGCGGGGTCTGTTCGACCGGGGGCCTGGCCAGCCCGTTGCGCCGGCTCATGGCGCCCTTTCTGGTCGCATGACCCCTCCGGAGGCCGGTCGGGCGCGGCGGTCAGGCTGCGGCAAGGGGCCGGGGGCCGGCTTGGCCTGGGTACACGCAGCGGCAGGAGCGATCAGGGCTTGGATGGGCATCGCGGCCATTCAAGCACAGCACCACCCTCAAAGCGTTAACAGATCCTATAATTTCCCGTGAATCGACGCCGCGGTTCACCGGCTGCGGCGCGCCTGCCAGCGCAAGATCGGCAAGGCGAGGCGCACCAGGAATGGAACCGTGCTCGGGGGGCGCAGCCGCGGGTCGTAGCCGGACAGGCGGCGGTCGTTCTCGCTCAGGCAGAGCGCCATCAGCGCGGCGGTGTCGATGTCCTCGCCGACCGCGCTCGCGCCTTCCACGGTGAAATTGGCGTTCTCCTTCTCCCCGGCGCTCACGTCCTTGGCCAGCCCGATCCGCTCGCGGATCAGGTAGCTCCAGACGCCGAGGATTTTCAGGAACAGCCAGGGCCGGCGCCACAGCGGCTGGCGGCGCTTGTACCAGGCCAGCCAGTTGACGAAGAACAGGATGTGCCGGCCTTCCTCCTGGATCACCGGCTCGAATGTCTCCACCAGCTCGGGCGGGAAGAAACCGGAGCGGCGGGCGAGGGCGAACAAGCCGAACGCAAAGAAACTGTCGATGCACTCGGAAAACCCGGTGACCAGGAAGCCCCATTCCGGGTCTTTCGGCTCGACGTATAGGGGCTCCGGTTCAAGCTGGATGCCGTACGCCTGCACCAGATGCGACAGCACTTCCTTGTGGCGGCCTTCCTCGAAGGCCATCAGCTCGAATGCCTCGCGCAGGAGCTTGTCCTGGATAGTGCGGGCGAAGCTCAGGATGCGCAGCCGGGCACGGCCCTCGGTCTGCACCGCGATATCCCAGATCGGCAGGGCGATCAGCCGGGCGCGCGCGGCTTCGTCCAGCACCGGCCAGTCGATCACCGCCGGCTTGTATGGGTTGAAGGTCTCCAGCATGAGGCGGGCGACCATCGCGACCTGGGGATCGGCGGTCGGGTCGGTCCCGGGAGTGAAGGACCAGTGCCGCGCGGCGCGGTCGGCGGCTTCGAGTTCCGCCGCGGTGACGCCGGCAAGACTGGCGGGGGCCGGGCGGGGCGGGGCTGTCTCGACGCTACTCGGCATGGGTGGGCGGGTCCCTGCGGTTGGTCCGCGTGACATGGCGCGGGCGGCATAACGGTGCAAGCGCGCGGCGAGGTGGCTTACGGGGCGGCGGTCCTCCGCCGGCCCCGACCCCGCGCGGGGGAGGCCCCAGCAGGGGCGAACAGGCGGCTGTCCCACCAGACCGGCCGATGCAGACCGTACGTGACCTGTGGGAACTCCGGATGCTCGGGGTTGAGCAGGAAATTGTGTTCCATTCGGGCAACCACGCTGGGAACGATCAGCAGCAGGGATCGCCTGCTCCGCTGCCACGCGGCCCCGTACGCCTTCGCCGCATGCCCCGCCGGCGCATCCCACCCCGGCAGCTGCGCGGGCTCGACCGCCTCGTAAGCGATGCCGTTCGGGATGGTGATCTCGATGAAATGTTGGTTCGGCGGCAAGCGGCCGCTGCCGCGCACCAGTTTTTCCAGCATCGCCGTCGAATAATGGGCGGAGGCATAGATCATCGGGCTGTCGGCCGTATTCCAGCGGCCGGGGTAGAGTTTGGAGCCGGTCGGGTCGAAAATCGGATGGGCCCCGTCCGGATCGCCGATACGCCAGGCGGTCAGGACGCGGTCGAGACGCTGTGCCGTCACGCAGCGGAGCCGTATTTCAGTCCACCGAGGATCCCCTCGACCAGGGGACGACCGAATTCGTTCGCCAGCACCACATCGACCGGCCGGCGTCCTTCGAGCATCGGATGCGGGCGGAACAGGAAGGCACGCGCCTCCGCCTCGCTGCCCCAGACCTCGCGGGCGAGCGTCCAGACCTCCGCAAGCCGGGCCACCCGCGCGCTTTCCTCGGCCGACAGCCGGGCCGCGACGGCATCGTGCGCGGTCGTCCAGGCCTTCCTGCGCCGCGCCAGGGTGGCGCGCGGAACCATACGGAAGGCGAAACCCGCATCGTCCGGCGCCACCGCCTTGGCAAGCCGGTCCAGCGCGGCGAGCGGCAGTCCCCTTTCGACCTCCTCCAGGAGGGTCATCGGCAGCCTCGGGTCATCCCCGCGCAACCCGAGCACGTTGGAGAGAGTCTGTGCGGCCATTCTTTCGCTTCCGTGAGCTATCCCAGGTGAGACAGAATGTGGGCCCGGATGAGACGCCGATCAAGCGCGCGCCCCGCGGCTTGCGCCCGCGCGCCGGCGTCTCCACCCTGGTCGCCCCGCGCCGAGGAGGACCGCCATGCCCCACCCCCAGCCCGCCGTCAGCCTGGTCGCCGTGCCCGGCCGGAGGCGCCAGACCGTCGCGCTCGCGCAGGAGCTGGAGCGGCGCGGGTTTCCCGCCGTGTTCTCCCCCAGCATCTTCGGCACGCTGTCCTTCGCCGACGCGCTGGCCTGGAATACCGAGCGCATCGCCTTCGGCCCGATGATCGCGCCGATCTACGGCCGCACCGTGCTCGATTTCGCCCAGAGCGCGGCTTTCCTGCACGAGGTCTCGGGCGGACGGTTCCGCCTCGGCCTCGGGGTGGCGCATGCGCCGTCGCAACAGCGCATGGGCGTGACCGCCGGCAAGCCGCTCGCCGACATGCGCGATTTCGTGGCGCGGCTGCGCGCGCAGGACGGTCTTGGGCCGCTGCCGCCGATCGTGCTGGCCGCGCTGCGGCGCAAGATGGTGGCGCTGGCCGGAGAGATCGCCGAGG
>JAJZVS010000446.1 GCA_021845555.1 Pseudomonadota bacterium | reverse complement strand
ATAAGAGCATGGAAGCGTTAAGATGGGGTTAACCGGCGGCGCGAATCCTCCCGCCCGGCCGCGAAGTGGGCCTGGGGTCGGATCGGCGCCCGATCCTCGCCCGCCATGCCGCGCGCGGCGCCCCCCTGTGGCTCCCGACAATCGCGACGCCGTTCAGGTCGGGCCGGTCGGGACGACGCCGCAGCCGGGCGACAGCGTGGATGACGGTGGCGGTCCTGGTTTCGGTGCGGCCGTGGCCGCCGTCGATCGTCGCGGCGCGGCTGATCGTGGTGTCCTTGAAGTTGGCGGTTTTTGCTCCGCCACGAAGACCTCGACATCGTCGCGCAGCGAGCCGTGATTTCCTGTCGGCGCGCGCACGTGGTCGGCATTCCTGTCCACGATCTTGCGCGCGATGGCATGCTGGCAGCCCATGGCATCGATGGTCACGATCGCGCCCGCGATCCCCAGCATGTCGGGCAGCTTCGGGATGGCGATGATCGCGTCGGATTTTTCGGAGACCTTCACCTGGCTGGTCAACGCCGCCACCACCACCACCATCATCATCGTCCTGGCAACGAAGCAGCGCCGTGACTGATCGGGGTCGAGAACCGACAGGATATCGCCGCGATGATCCGCGCCGCGGTGCCGTCCTTGAAGCGGCGCGAACGGCGCGGAAATCAGCGCTTCCTGGCGCCGAACAGGGCGATGGCGACGAAGGTTCCTGCGCCGGCCGGCGCGGCGAGCCGGCAGCGCGGCAGGCGCTCGTCGCGCGGACAGGCCAGCTTGCCTTGCCAGGGTGGGGCAAGCGGGCGTGGGGCAAGCGGGCGTGGGGCAAGTTGGCGTGGGGCAAGCTGGCGTGGGTGCTTCGGAGCATTGAAATAGCGGGGGAAAACGGCCGTCCCGGCGAATGGGCGACAGGCTGTCGGGGCGAAGTCCATGGCGGCCCCCGGTGAGCGGATCGAGGGGGTGCCTGGTGTCCGGGTTGGCGCGGTTTGCCATGTAGTTCTGCGTCCAAGTGGCCCGAGAAAGGGTGTTTTTCCCATTCCAATTCGCTGAAAATCCTACCATACTGGGCGCAACCGAGTCGCCCGCTTCGGGCGGCCACCTCCGTGTGATGGGGCGATCGCATGAAGCACGACGATGTCTGGCGCGCGCTCGATACGCTCGCCGCCGAATACGGGCTGTCCACCTCCGGCCTTGCCAAGCGCGCGGGGCTGGACCCGACCACGTTCAACCGCTCCAAGCGCATCATGCCGGATGGGCGGGCGCGCTGGCCGAATACGGAAAGCGTGGCCAAGGTGCTGAATGCAACCGGGGCAAGCCTGGAAGCCTTCACCGCGCTGGTGAACGGCGCCCGGGCCCTGTCCAGCGGCAGCGCGGCGCGGGGCATCGGGCGGCGGATCCCGCTGATCGGCCTGGCGCAGGCGGGCGGGGAGGGGTATTTCGACGACGGCGGCTACCCGGTGGGCGGCGGCTGGGACGAGGTGAGCCTGCCCGACATCGCCGATCCCACCGCCTATGCGCTGGAGATCAGCGGCGAGTCGATGGAGCCGGTGTTCCGCGACGGGGATTTGGTGATCGTCTCCCCCGCCGCTCCGGTCCGCCGGGGGGACCGGGTGGTGGTGCGCACGGCGGGGGGCGAGGTGATGGCGAAGCAGCTGGCGCGGCAGTCGGCGCGGCGGATCGAGCTGCGCAGCCTCAATCCGGCGCATCCGGATTACAGTTTTGACCTCGCGGAGGTGGCGTGGATGCACCGGATCGTGTGGGCGAGCCAGTAGGAACGCGAGAAATTATCGATGGAAGCGCGCCTCGGCGCTCGCCTGTGGAACCAATACGAAGCGGGCCGTGCTCACGATGCGTCCGGCGCGTGCTGGCGAGAGGGCCTCACGACCACCGCTTGTCCTCATCGTGAAGGTCATGCAGCACTTTGCGGACCGCGGTGGCGCGACTGCCGCCGGTCGTCCGCATGGCGTCCTTGACGAGCCGCTCGCGCGCGCCCGGATCGAGAATGGCCGTGCGCAGATGCCTCTCCAGCGCCGCGAGCTGCGGCCCGCCTTCTGCCGGCCGGCGTGCGTCCCGGACACTCCGCGGTAGACCAGGGGCCGTCGGACGTCGAACTGGTGATCCGGCCGACGGCCGCTCAAGGATAGTGTTGAGCAGGTCCCTGTTGGCAGATGCGCGCGTTCTGGAGACGTGTCGGAAAAGCGAATGGCCGGCGAGCGCGATGGCACACGCCGCCAACCCGATGCCGATGTAGATCGTCGTGGCCATGTCCAGCTTCGCCTCCCCCAGCCATCACGCGCGCCGAGTGGTCGTGCACGGCAGCAACCCATCCGCCCGACGATGGGTCTCGGGCGCGCCTCGACCGGCGTGGCCCGATTATGACGCCGAAAGATGTCATTCGTCCTACAGAACACGATGCGGCCGATAAAGCTGAAACGACCTCTCTTTCGCCTGCCGCGCGGCGGTTCCCGGAGGCGCATCGACGACAAGGACCGTGCGGTGCTCTACGTCCAGGCCGCATGGCCAGGTCTGGAGACTGTACCACGGCACGGGATCTCTGCTCGGAGCCACGGCCCAAACCCGTTCCCCCGCTTGACACCCAACCCCGCGCCGGGGCCCCTCCCGACCACCCGCCACCAAGGACCCCGCCCCATGCCCAGCAACCCCGCCGACGGCCCGATCCTCGGCACCCTCTACGGCACCGACGCCATGCGCGCCGTGTTCGACGAGACCGCCTATTTCCAGCGCATGCTGGACGTGGAAGCCGCGCTCGCCCGCGTGCAGGCCCGCCTCGGC
>JAJZVS010000445.1 GCA_021845555.1 Pseudomonadota bacterium | reverse complement strand
GCGCCGAGCAGCGGCTGGCCGCGTTCCTGGAGGAGTACTACGCCCAGCCGGCCTCCCGCATCCGTGCCGGCCAGGCCTGCTATGCCGGATCGGCCGGCGGGCTGGCCGCGCTGCTGGCCGAGTACGCGCAAGCGGGCGTGCAGCATTTCGTGCTGCGCTTCGCCGGCGCGCACGAACGCCACCTGGAAGCGCTCGCCGCCGCGCGCGCGGAGTTGGAATGGTAGGGCGGGCGGCCCATCTATGGTTCGTGCGGAAGGTCGAAAGTAGCGTGTCGCTCCAGGTCCATCGCATCATGGAGCACGCGGCCAAGCTCCACGGTCGAGGTTCGACGGGTCCTGTAAAGGATCAGATGCCGCGGCCGGGCGACACCAGCCTGCTTGCGGGCGCTCCGCAAATGGCAGCTGCGTACACCCTCGCCGAGTTCCGGCCGCGCCATCGTGCCGAGCAAAAGGGGGGCGGCGGCGAGATCCCGCAACGCGAACGAAAGCAGGTGTTCATAGCGCTCTCGCGCGCGTTCGCCGTGGCGCTGCTCTGTCCAAGCAAGCCCGTGGACGATGTCCGACTGCGCCAGGGCGGATAGTCGCAGCCGAGCCATTTCTATCGCTGAGCGGTACGGTTCTGTCGTGCCGCCGGACGCCCAAGAGCCTCCATCACGTTCTCTATGGCGTCGTCCTCCACCTCGATAAAGCGGCCAGCGTCGAAATCAGCGAATCCCGCCCGAGCGGCCTCTTGCAGGATCTTGAGTCTTGCCGTGTTCCGGGAGTCCCGCTCCTCGATCAACCTCAATCCTTCGCGCAAAACCTCGCTCGCATTCTGATACCGGCCAGACGCAACGAGATCGGCAATCACCTTCTCGTGGTGCTCCGTCAGAACGACGTTCCGGGTTGGCATGAGGGATCTCCGTCTGATTTCGAGGCAACCATACCAGAATTGGCAGAATATGCCAATCGCCGCGATGCCTGCCATCTCTGCGTCGCCCCGCCAGCGGAGCTACCAGGGCAAGGGCAAATGGTTAGCCCTTCGGCCATCCCTGCGCGCGGCGCCTGTCGGGTTTCACGACGCCAAGGCGCGCAAGCGGACAGTCGGCGTACCACCCGTTGGAGACATTCAAGCCGACCCACCGCCGATCGGCTCGACCAGCTTCTCCCGCAGCCGGTCCCGCATCGCCGGCGTCAGGCCCAGGTACTCCGCCGCATAACTGTCGAAATCGCCGGCGAGCGTATCGATCGCGGCGAACGCGGCATCCAGCAGCGCGGGGTGCACGCGCAGCAGCGGATCGGCGGCCTCCGCCGGCAGTCCCTCCGCGATCACCGGGTCGCCGCGCCACAGGCGGTTGGTGGCGAGGTAATCTTCGATCACCGTCGCGCGCTCCGCGCCGAGCACCGTCAGGATCAGCGCCGCGCCGAAGCCGGTGCGATCCTTGCCGGCGGAGCAGTGAAACAGCAGCGGCACCGCCGCCTCGGCGGTCAGCAGCGCGAACAGCGCGCGGTAGCGGTGCGCCCAGTCGCGCGCGTAGGCGACGTAGGCTTCCTGCATCAGCGCGAAAGTATCCGCCCCGGTGGCGACCCGCGTGGCCAGGATGTCGCGCAGCGAGGCGCCGACGGTGGGTTCGATCGGCAGCGGGTAGCGCGTGACGCCCGCAATCCCCTCCAGCCGCGACGGCGCCGCCGCCGCTTCGCGCGGCCCGCGCAGGTCGCACACGCTGCGCAGGCCGAGCGCGGCCAGCCGGGCGGCATCCGCCGGGGTGAGGTCGGACAGCGCGGCGGCGCGGAACACCAGGCCGCGCCGCACAAGCCCACCGGGGACCGGCCAGCCGCCGAGGTCGCGGACATTGGAGGCGCCCTCGAGATCGAGGACGAGGGGCAGCGGCGGGGTCATGGGCGGGAGGAACTCCGTTGCGGGAAGGGCGGCGGGGGCCGATCGCGCCGACCCGGAGGGTCGATCGCAGCTTTCCGCAGCTTCCCGTATTCCGCAAGCGCGCGAGGGTCCTTCAGTGCAGCCGGAACACCACCCGCAACGGCATCGCCGCCGGCACCGCCAGACCGTGCTTCAGCGCCGGCAGGAAATGCCAGGTCAGCACCGCCTGCCGCGCGGCGCGGTCGAGCGCGGCGTAGCCGGAGCTGCGCAGCACATCCACGCTCTGCGCGCGCCCGTCGGGGCCGACATGGATCAGCAGCTCCACCACCCCCTGCTCGCCGCGCAGCACCGCCGAGGGCGGGTAGTCGGGCTCGCGGTTGTGATAGCGGTCGTCGGCCTTGGCCGGCACGACCGCGTCGCCGGTAACAAGGGCGTTGGTTTCGGCGTCGTTTAAGTTCCCGAGATTCATTTGCGGCGCCGGCCGCGGCGACGGCGGCGCGGGCGACGGCGGCACCGGGGGAGACGACGGCCGGGGGGCAGGCCGATGGAGAGCGGGCGCAGGGCGGGCGGACTGCGGCCGAACCTGCTCCGGCGGCGTGGGCAACGGTGGCGTGGGCAACGGTGGCGGCGGGGCCTCGGCCGATCGGGGCTGGGCCGGCTTCGGCTTGGGCGGCGCGGGAGCCGCCGCGGATCGCGCCGGCGGCCGGGGCGGCTGCGCCTTCTGCGGCGGGACCGGCTGGGCCGGACTGCGGACGCCCTTATGCTCCTCCAGCACCAACTTCACCTTCACCCCCTGGTCCCGCGGCGACAGCGCCAGCTTCGTGCGGCCCCGATGCTCGGCCCACAGGATCAGCCCGGCGAGCAGCGCCAGATGCAGCAGCAGCGAGGCGGGCCCGGCGACGCGCAGCCCGCTGGTCCGGCGCACGCG
>JAJZVS010000444.1 GCA_021845555.1 Pseudomonadota bacterium | reverse complement strand
GAACGTCCTCCGTCGCCGGATCGATCAGAGTGTCGAAGGTGATGGCTTCCGGCGCGGGATCGGCGTGCATCACCGCCTCGATACGCAGGCGCAGCGTCGCTTCCAGCTGCTCGGCGGCTTCCACCAGGCTGACATGGACCGACAGGAAGCGGGGTTCGAAGCGGCGGATGGTGGCTTCGATCTCCCGCCGCAGCACCTCGCGCTGGCGCGGGTCATTGAAGGCGCCGGCGGTGAAATCCTCGATCCCGTACGCCAGCGGCGACAGGCCGAGCTGGCGCATGTGTGCCGGCCAGGAACGCCAGCGCCGGCGAGCATTCAACAATGCCTCCAGGTCCCGCCGCACCGAGACGCGCAGCGCCGCCATCGAGTCCGCGACCGAGCTTGGCGGATCGCGCGGCTGGTCCGGCGCCTCGTCGATCAGCCGGTCGAGCAGCGGCGCCAGCACCCGCGCGGCGGTGCCCCGTGCGGCTGGCCCCTGGCCGGATGTGCCAAGGCCGGATGTGCCAGCGCCGGCGCGTCCGCTCATGCGCGGAACCGCAGGGTGGCCAGTTCCATGATCGGCACCGCCTCCTCGCCGATCAGGAACACGCGCTGGCCGGCCCCGCGCACCAGCGGCGGCGCGTCCGGCCCGACGGGCGTTTCCCGCCAGTCGGTCTCCCGCCCCAGGCGCTGGGCGTCCGACAGCGGTTCCTCGGCAGCGTAGCAGACCGGGAGATAGACATCGCCGTCGGGACCGTCGATCACGGTCATGGAGGCGCGCCGCCACAGCAGATCGCGTGCCCGCTTCGGCGGATGGAAGTCGATGCTGGCGACCCGTTCGGTGGGAATCCAGTAGTATTTGCCGGTGCTGGTCAGCACCTCGAAACTGCCGGCGAGCAGGTCGTCGGCGTCGCGCAGGTCGTCGAACGGCGCCTCGGCCAGGCGTCCCGGGGCGGGCGGGCGGGCGGCCTCGGCGGCCTGGGCCTGCGCGGCCGCCTCGGCGGCCGCGCCCTCCCGCCAGGCGACCAGGGCGGCGAGCTGCAGGCGCTGGGTTTCGGTCGGTTCGCCCAGGAACTCGGGCACGCGCCCGTCGCGGAACAACTGCCGGCGCGCCATGTCGGCACGGATCAGCTGGCGGAACTCCGCCACCACCACCGCGGTCGAGGGATCGATCGTGGAGGCGGCGTCCAGGATCACGTCCGTGCGTTCCAGATTGCCCGCGAGCGCGAGCAGTTCCGCCAGCAGCACGCGCGCGCCGAGATCGGTGGGCTTGGCGCGCAACGCCGCCTGGGCGAGGGCGACGGCGCCGGTCAGATCGCCGGCGCGCAGCAGCGCGGCCGAGGTGGTGGTGGGGGGCTGGCTCATGTCTGCTTACCGTCCTTCCGGTCGTTGCCCGCCAAGATCGGTGACGAGCTGGAATGTGGCCGCCACGTCGTCGAGCTGGTAGTGCGGCTGCAGCTGCACCACGCAACCGAAACTGCCCGGCTTGCCGGGGAGTTCGCTGACGGTCACCCGCCCGTTCACCAGCGGGGAGCGGGCGCGGGATTCGTTGCCGCCGGAAAGGTTCGCGTTGACGTAGCCGATCAGCCAGGCCTGCAACTGCCGCTCGATTTCGTCGGCGGTGCGGAACGAGCCGACCATCTGCCGGCCCTTCATCTTCAGATGGTGGGCGAAGCGGGAGGCGCACAGGATCGAGTTCATCTGCACCGACAGCCGCGCGTTGGCGTCCGCCGCCGCGGCGTTGGAACCCTGGTAGCGTTGCGGCACCGCGAGGCTGCGCACCGCGCCGAACAGCAGCTCGGTGCTGTAGGGCAGGGCGGCCAGCGGCATCAGCCCGGCTTCGATCAACGCCCGCTCCTGGCGATCGGTCAGCACCACGTCCACCGAGGGGCGGACCCAGACGTGATCCGGATCGGTGCGGAACGGCTCGAGCGCGACCCCGTCGACCAGGCCGCCGCCGTAGCGGTCGGTATCGACGCCGCGGATGTCCGCCGGCCAGCCGAACTGGGCGAAGGCGCGCGTTACCACGGCGCCGAAGGCGTAGCCGGCGTTCATCCAGACCCGGCTGGCGACATCGGGGGCGGTTTCGCGGTAGCGGAACCCCTCGGCCCGCGTGCCGTCGTCCTCCCAGGGCGGGCGCGCCAGGATGCGCGGCAGGGCGATGCCGATGAACCGCATGTCCGCGCGCGCCGCCAGACCGCGCCAGCGGGCATGTTCGCTGTTGCGCAGCGGCGCGGTTGCATCGGTGGCACGGGCGAGTTCGGTGAACTCGTCCACTTCGAGCAGGGCCGGGGAGGCGCCGAGCACAATCGGCGCGAAGGCCGCCGCGGCGATGCTGGCCAGGGAGGCGATCGCGCCGACATCGTCGGTCGGAAACCCCGGTGCGGGGCGGTGGCGCACTTCGTGATCGATCACCAGCAGCCCGTAGGGCTCGCCGCCGGGGGTGCCGAACTCGTCTTCGTAGACCTTGCGGAACAGCAGGCTCTGATCGAACTCGGCCGCGCGGTCCAGGTCCCGGCACAGCTCGGCCCAGGGGAGATGCAGAACCCGCAGCTTCACGCGCGGACCGAAATCGGGCCGCTCGGTCAGCCAGGCCAGGCCGCGCCAACTGCCTTCGAACCGGCGCAGCCTCGGGTGATGCAGCACGGCATCCAGCTGCGCCGACAGCTTGGCATCGATCGCGGCGATATCGCGATCGATCGCACCGCGCAGCGCCGCCGGATCGGCGCGCAGCCGCCCGGCCGCCTCCGTTCCGAACCACAGATCGAGCGCGGCGCCGGGGGCGCCGCCGAGAAAGGCGGCAAAGCTGGCGGCGAGCGCCGCCTCCCG
>JAJZVS010000031.1 GCA_021845555.1 Pseudomonadota bacterium | reverse complement strand
CCGGCCGGCGTCGGGGAACGCGCACCCGCGCTGGTCTATTACCACGGCGGCGGCTGGCTGCTCGGCGGGCTAGACTCGCACGACGTGGTGTGCCGGCGCTTCGCCAACGCGGCCGGCTGCGTGGTGGTTTCCGTCGATTACCGGATGGCGCCGGAGCATCCGTTCCCCGCCGCGGTCGATGACTGCGCCGAGGCCACGCGCTTCGTGATCGCGCGCGCCGCCGCGCTCGGGATCGATCCCGCGCGGGTCGCGGCGGGCGGAGATTCGGCGGGCGGCAACCTGGCCGCGGTGATGGCGCTGATGGCGCGCGACGGGACCCTGCCGCCGCTGGCGTTCCAGCTGCTGATCTATCCCGCCACCGACATGACGATGACCACGGTTTCCTCGCAGACCGTCGGGCCGGGCGTGCCGCTGACCTCGGCGACGATGAAGTGGTTCATCGACTACTACATGCCGGCGGGCACCGACCGCGCGGACTGGCGCGCCTCCCCCGCCCGCGCCGCTTCGGTGGCCGGCACCGCGCGGGCGCTGGTGCTGACCGCCGCGACCGATCCGCTGCGCGACGAGGGGATCGATTACGCCCGCCGGCTGGAGCGCGAGGGCGTGCGGGTGACGGCCGTGCACCTGTCGGACCAGATCCACGGGTTCATGAGCATGGGCAAGGTGATCCGCGCCGCGGACACCGCCATCGACATGATGGCGGCGGTGATGCGGCGGGCGCTGAACGGCTGATCCCTGGGCGCCGCTACAGCGCGGCCAGCACCACGACGATCAGCCCAAGCAACAGGTTGACCACGATCAGCTTGCGGATGCGCTCGGCCGCCTCGGCGGCGCGGGCGGTGCTGGCGGCGGCGCGGAAGCGGCGCCAGGGGCCGAAGAAGATCACCAGGAACACCAGCACCATCACCACGCCGATCGCCTGCATCGCGTTGACGTTCCAGGGCAGGTGCTGGAACCCGCCGTACAGGCCGAACACCATCGCATAGCCGCTCAGCAGGATCAGCGGCATCGCGTGCCAGATCACCAGGAAGAAGCGGCGGAAGATGCGGTTGTGCAGGGCGATGCGCTGCGCCGGCTCCAGCGCCGCCATGCTCGGACGGACCACCACCAGGGCGAAGAACATCCCGCCCACCCAGACCACCGCGCACAGGAGATGCAGCGCGAGCAGCCAGCCCCACGGGTTGGCGAGCGCGGCGGCAACGGAATTGGTCGATCCGGTCATGCGATCAGTTCCTCGATTTCGGTCAGCAGGGCACGCAATTCGGCGGCGGCGGTCGAACGCGGCGCCGCCTCGGTGATGCCGAGACCATCGGCGAAGGCGGAGGCGAAGCCGATGCGGTTGCCCAGCGCGGCGGCCAGCCGCGGCCAGGCACGGGTGGCGATCTCGGCCTCCACCCAATCGCGCAGGCGGCCGGCGGCCGGCGCGCGGTTGAGCACCAGCCGCGCCGGACGGCGTTCGGCGGCGGCGAGTGCCAGCGTCCCCTCGGCCGCCCACAGATCGGGCGGGCTCGGCTGCACCGGGATCAGCACCAGATCGGCGACGCGCACTGCCAGCCGCGCGTCGGTGTCGATCTGCGGCGGGCTGTCGATCAGCACCACATCCGCCTCCCGCCGCAGCTTGTCGATCGCGGGGCCGAGCCGCCAGCCCGCGGGGTCGGCGAAAATCAGCGCCGGCGGCCCGGCGCCGCGGGCGGCGCGCAGCGCGTGCCAGCGCGCCAGGCTGTGCTGCGGATCGGTGTCCAGTACCGCCACCCGCCGCCCGCCCGCCGCGGCCGCGGCCAGCGCGGCGGCCAGATGCGCGACGAGCGTCGTCTTGCCGGTGCCGCCCTTCTGCTGGGCGACGGTAATGATCCTGGCCATGCGACAACCCCTCGTGCGACGGCGGACGGCGGCGACGTTCCGGCGGATGGTCTGGCAACCGGGCGCCCGCCGCGCGAGACTGCGGCGGAACCAGGGGGATGCCCATGCTGCCGGACCGGACCCAGCTGACGATCTGCTTTGCCCATGTGGCCTACCAGATGCAAGCGCGCTTCGCCGCCCGCGCGACCGGCATCGCCAGCTTCCAGGTGCATTCGCGCGAGGAACTCGCCGCCCGCATCCACGAGGCGGACGTCGTCTCGGTGTCGATGATGTGGCAGAACGACCTGCTGGACCGCGCGCCGCGCCTGCGGTTCATCCAGTCGATCAGCGCCGGGGTGGACCAGTACGACCAGGTGCGGCTGGCGGCGCGCGGGGTGCGGCTGGCCTCCGCCGCCGGGGTGAATGCGGAAGCGGTGGCGGAGCACGCGATGGCGCTGATCCTGGCGCTCGCCCGCCGCCTGCCGGAAGCGCGCGACAACCAGGCGCGCCGGGTCTGGCGCGGCATGATCGCCGATCTGGCAACGCGGGAGGACGAGTTGGCCGGCAAGACGCTGCTGATCGTCGGCCTGGGGCGGATCGGCGGGCGGCTGGCGCGGCTGGCCCGCGCTTTCGACCTGCGGGTGATCGCCACCCGCCGCAGCCCCGAAGCCGGCGCCGGCGCGGCGGACGCGGTGCACCCGATGACCGCCCTGCCTGACCTGCTGCCCGAGGCCGATATCGTGGCGCTGACCTGCCCGCTGACGCCCGAGACCGAGCGGCTGATCGACGCACCGGCGCTGGCGCGGATGCGCCCTGGCGCGCATCTGGTGAACGTCGCCCGCGGCCGCTGCATCGATGAGCCGGCGCTGATCGCCGCCCTGAACCAGGGCCGCCTGGCCGCCGCCGCGCTCGATTGCGCCGCCGAGGAGCCGCTGGCGGCGGCGTCGGCGCTGTGGTCGCTGCCGAACGTGCTGATCACCCCGCACACGGCGGGGGAGACCCGGCGCTACGAGGACAACGTGATCGACATTCTGGTGGAGAATCTCGACCGCCTGTGGCGCGGGGAGACGGCACTGCGCAACCAGGTGGTGTGAGCGGCCCGGCCGCCATGCCATGCAGGCATGGCGGGTGGAGTCCTTACGCATGGGCAGTCGTAAGCAAAGTTGTCTATATACTGCGCTACCATATGCAGATGACACGGAAGTCATGCCCCCGGACCCGCTCGACCTGCTCCGCCTGCTGTTCGACACGACCCGTCTGATGCGGAGCGAAGCCGCCCGACGCGCCCGCGCGCTCGGGATCAACCGTGCCGAATTCACCGCCCTGGCGGTGCTCACCCGCATCCCCGGGATCACCCAGCGCGAACTCGCGGAACGGCTGGACGTGGAGCCGATCACCGTCGCCCGCCTGCTCGACCGGCTGGCGCTGCGCGGCTTGGTGGAGCGTCGCCCCGACCCGCGCGACCGCCGGGTCTGGCGCCTGCACCTGCGCCCGGAGGCAACGGCATTGAGCGAGGCGGTGCAGACCGAACTCGTCGCGCTGGCCGCCCGCCTGACGGAAGGGATGGAGCCGGCCTCGCGGCAAAGCCTGACCGCCGGCCTGCGCCACATCGCCGCCATCCTGGCGCCGGCCGCTCCCGCCGATTTGCGACAGGTGGCGTGATGGCGGACGTGACCACCGCGGATGCGGCGCCCGGCCGCCCGGCCGCCGCGCGCACGGCGACCGCCGGACGGCAGGGCGAAACCACCGCCTCCCCGCTGCGCCAGCGGGCGTTCCGGCTCAAGCTGCGCTACGGGCTGTTCGCGCTCGGCGCGGTGGTGCTGGTGGCCGGCTCGCTCGGCTACTGGCTGACCGGCGGGCGCTATGTGGTGTCCTCGGATTCCTACGTGGCGGCCAACGTGCTCAACGTCTCCACCGACGTGTCCGGCCTGGTCAGCCAGGTGCTGGTGCATGAAGGGGAGCACGTGACGGCCGGCCAGGTGCTGTTCCGGCTCGATCCCACGCAGTTCCAGCTGGCGATCGCGCAGGCGCAGGCGAACCTGGCCCAAACCGGGCTCGATCTGGCGGCGCTGCAGGCCGACTACCGGCGCAGCGAAAGCCAGGTGACCGCGCTGGCCGCCCAGGTCGATGCCGACCGCGCCACGTTCGAGCGCTATGCCGCCCTGGTGAAGACGCACGCCGTCACCCGCCAGCAGTACGACGACGCGAAGTTCAAGCTGGCAGCGGATCAGGCGGCGGTGGGCGCCGGCCGGGCGCAGGCGCAGTCGGCGCTGGCACGGCTGGGCGGCAGCGCGGACCGGGCGGTGACGGCGATGCCGGCGTACAAGCTGGCGGCGGCGCGGCTGGCGGAAGCCGAGCGCGAATACCGCCACTCCATCGTGCGCGCGCCCTTCACCGGCGTGGTGACGCTGGTCAGCAAGCTGCAGCCCGGCCAGTTCCTGGCCGCCGGCAGCGCGGCGTTCGGCCTGGTCGATACGCGGGACATGTGGATCGCCACCCAGCCCAAGGAAACCGCGCTGACCTATGCGCGGCCCGGCGATCCGGCGACGGTGACGGTGGATGCCTATCCCGGCCATGTCTGGCACGGCACGCTGCAGAGCATCGCGCCGGCCACCGATCAGCAGTTCGCCATCCTCCCGGCGCAGAACTCCTCGGGCAACTGGGTCAAGGTGGTGCAGCGCGTGCCGCTGCGCGTGGAGATCCACGAAGGGCCCAAGGACCCGCCGCTGTCGGCCGGCATGAGCGCGGAGGTCTCGATCGACACGCACCACGTCCGCCACCTCAGCGACCTGTTCTGAACGGCGACACAGGCGATGGCGGGGGATTCGCGGCAACCCGAGCTGATGGTGACGCATCGCGGCATCATCACCATCTCGGCGATGGCCGCGACGCTGATGCAGGCGCTCGATTCCACCATCGCCAACGTCGCGCTGCCCTATATGCAGGGATCGTTCTCCACCAGCTATGAGGAGATCACCTGGGTCCTGACCTCCTATGTGATCGCCGCGGCGATCATGACCGCGCCGGTGGGGTGGCTGTCGGCGCGGTTCGGGCAGAAGCAGGTCTATCTCGTTTCGATCATCGGGTTCACCGTCGCCTCGATGGCCTGCGGCATCGCCACCTCGCTGACGCAGATGGTGGCGTACCGGCTGATCCAGGGCATGTTCGGCGCCGCGCTGGTGCCGCTGTCGCAAGCCACGATGATGAACATCTACCCGGCCGAGAAGCGCGGCGCGGCGATGGCGCTGTGGGGCATGGGGGTGATGGTCGGACCGATTCTCGGCCCGACGCTCGGCGGCTACCTGACCGATTGGTACAACTGGCGCTACGTCTTCTTCGTCAATCTGCCGTTCGGCATCGCCTCGACCGTCGGCCTGTGGCTGTTCCTGCCCGGCGAGAAGGCGCAAAGCAGCCTGCGCTTCGACTGGTTCGGCTTCACCACGCTCGCCTTCGGCATCGGCGCGCTGCAACTCATGCTCGATCGCGGCGAGATCAAGGACTGGTTCGCCTCCACCGAGGTGATCGTCGAAGGGGTGGTGGCGGCAGGCGGGATCTATCTGTTCCTGGTGCACATGCTGACCGGGGAGAAGCCGTTCATCTCGCCGGCCTTGTTCCGGGATCGGAATTTCAATGCCGGGCTGGTGGCGATGTTCGCGATGGGGATGGTGCTGCTCGCCTCCTCCGCCGTGCTGGCGCCGTGGTTGCAGGTGTTGGGCGGCTATCCGGTGGATGTCGCCGGCATCCTGCTGGCCCCGCGCGGGATCGGCACCATGCTGGCGATGATGATCGCCGGGCGGATCGCCGACCGCGTGGACCCGCGCATCCTGATCGCCTTCGGGGTGGCGCTGATGTGGTGGACGCTGTCGCGGCTTTCCTCCTGGACCCCGGCGGTCGACGAAGTCACCCTGTTCGTGAACACGGTCATCCAGGGTTTCGGTATGGGCTTCGTGTTCATTCCGCTCACCGTGCTTGCCTTCGCCACCCTGCCGGCGCGGCTGCGGTATGAGGGCACGGCGCTGTTCAGCCTGCTGCGGAATATCGGCAGCGCGATCGGCATTTCAGTGTTCGAGACCTTGCTGAGCACCGGCACCCGGGTGGAGCACGCGGCGCTGACGCCGTTCGCCTCGCCGTTCAATCACGCGCTGTCGGCCTCGCCCGAGGTGGCACACGCGCTGGCGCCGCAGACGGCGCACGGCGCGGTGCTGCTGAACGCGATGATCGACTATCAGGCGCAGGTGATCGCCTACAACAACGACTACTGGCTGATGGCGCTGCTCGCGCTGCCGATCCTGGTGCTGCTGCCGTTCATGCGCCGCCCGGCCCGCGCCGCGGCGGCCGGCGCGGCGCATGCGGCGCTGGACTGAGCCGGGCAACGCGCCTGGACCTCGATTTCAGACGCGCGTTCATTCCTTCTTAACCCCGCGGGGGCACTCTGGCGGCCAGCCCAAGGCTCGGCCCGCATGTCCGCATTCCGTCGCAGTTCGGTTCTTGCCAGATTTACCCCCGATCGGCGGGGCGCGATCGCGATCCTGGTGGCACTGATGCTGCCGGCGGCGATCGGCGCGGCGGCGCTGGTGCTGGATGGCGGGGTGTGGCTGGTCGAGCGGGCGCGGCTGCAACTCGCGGCCGACGCGGCGGCCAACGGCGCCGGGTATCTGCTGATGGCCTCGGCGCTGCAAAGCGAAACCGCCGCGCAGCAGGCCGCCACCCTCCAGACCGTGGCGCTGGCGGAAGCGCAGGGCGCGACCGGCGGGCGGCTGATCGGCACGCTCGCCACCCCGATCGGCGTCAGCCATGCCGCCGACTGGTCGAGCGTGACAGTCACCCTGACCGCCACCGCGACCAGCGTTCTGTCCGGCGTGTTCGGGGTGGCCGCACCGGTGCTGACCGCCACCGCCACGTCTTCGCTCCGGCCGGCCGCGGCCTGTGTGCTGGCCCTCGCGCCCAGCGAGGACGATGCGATCGAGGTGGACAACATGGGCAGCATCCGTGCCACCGGGTGCGGGATCTTCGCCGATTCCTCGAACCCCGCGGCGATCAGCCTGGACAGCGGCACGATCGTCGGCAGTTCGGTCGGCACGGTGGGCGGGGCCAGCATTTCCAACAGCGGCAGCAACACGCTGTCGCCCAACCCGCCCACTACCGGGGCGGCGCCGGTCAGCGACCCCTATGCCGCGCTGACCGCACCGGCCGCGCCGTCCACGTGCAGCTTTCCCAGCGGCACCGGTTTCACCGCCTGGAAATCCACGCCCTACAGCTTCAGCCCGGCCACCAACACCAACGTGTTCTGCGGTAACACAACGATCGGCGGCAACGGCAGCACCGACACTTTCGCGCCCGGCGTCTATTACGTCGTGAACGGCTCGCTGACGTTCAACAACGCGACGATCACCCAGGCGGCGGGGGTCAGCTTCGTGCTGACCGGCTCCAGTCCCGGCGGCCTGGTGTGGACCAACTACTCCAACACGGGAACGACCATGACGGCCCCCACCAGCGGCCCGACGGCGGGCATCTTGATCTGGCAAACCTGCGGCACCGGCGGGACCAGCCCGGACAACACCATGGCCGGCGGTTCCTCGCTGAACGTGTCCGGCGCCTTCTATGCCCCCTGCGGCGATCTGGAGATGAGCAATAACGCCCAGCTGACCACCGCCGTCGGCGGATCGCTCAGCGTGGTGGCCTATGCGATCGAGATGGAAGGCTCGGCGGGGATTTCCGCCAGCGCCGCCAACACCGGCGCCGGGGCGGCCAGCCGGCCGCGGTTGACGCAATGAGCGCGCAGGCAACCTGCCCGGCGGCGGGCCTGGGCGCGGACCGGCGCGCGGTCGCCTCGGTGGAGGCGGCGCTGGCACTGGCGCTGGTGCTGTTGCCGCTGCTGCTCGGCCTGTTCGATCTCGGCACGGCACTGACCACGCGGGTGCGGCTGGATCGGGCGGTGCAGGCCGGGCTGTTCTACGCCTGGGGGACCAGCGGCGCGGCCACCACCGCGGTCGCGCAAGCGGCGGTCGCGGGATACGGCGGCGGCACCCCGGCGCTCACCGCCTCCGCCGGCACGGCGTGCTACTGCCTCGCCCCCACCGGCACGCGCGCGAGCGGCACCGCCGTTGCCTGCACCGACAGCTGCCCGAGCGGGGAGGTGCTGGGTGTGTGGCTCACGCTCACCGCCACCGCGCCGATGGTGCTGCCGTTTCCGCTGCCGGGCGTCGCCTCCCCGCTCACGCTCGCCGCCACCAGCACGGTGCGGACCCAATGAGCCGGGCGTTGCCGCCGATCGGGCGGGACCGGCGCCTGGGAGATCGGCGCCTGGGAGATCGGCGTGGCAGCGTGGCGGTGGAGTTCGCGCTGACCCTGCCGGTACTGATGCTGGCGTTCCTGGCGATCTTCGAACTCTATGCGCTGGTGGCGGCGCAGCGGACGCTCGATTTCGCGGTGGATCGGGCGCTGCGCTACGCCGCCGTGCACAGCGCCACCGCCTCCGCCACTACGATCGCGGGCGTGGTCACGACCGAGGCGGAGGCTCTGCTGGGCAGCGCCGGCGCTTCGGTGGCCGCTACCGTCAGCTTCGTGCCGAGCTATGCGCCGGGCAACGCGGTCGCGATCACCGCGACCTATGCCTGGGCGCCCGCGACGCTGGGGACGCTGTTTCCCGCCGTCACCCTGGCCAGCAGCGGAACCGTCACGGTACAGAACTGATCCTCCGCTCCTCCGGCCCGGCTTCTCTCGCCCCGCCGGGCGGTGTAGCGTCGAGCCAAAGAAACCGGAGGATGTGGTTCCATGGATGCAGCCGCAGGATCGATGCCCACCCAAGCGACCGCGGCGGCCGATCCGGTTGCCCGCGCCCGCTCGCTCATTCCGCTGCTGAACGCGGCCGGCCCGCGCATCGACGCGGCGCGCGAACTGCCGCCCGACGTGGTGGACGCGATGCACGCGAACCGCCTGTTCCGCCTGCTGCTACCGCGCGCCTTCGGCGGCGAGGAACTCGACCCCGCCACCTACATCCAGGCGGTGGAGGCGATCGCCATGGGCGACGCCAGCACCGCCTGGTGCATGAACCAGGGCTCCGGCTGCTCGATGACCGCCGCCTATCTGGAACCGGAGGTCGCCGCCCGCATCTTCGGCGGCCCGCGCGACGTGCTGGCCTGGGGCCAGGGCAAGACCAGGGCAGTGAAGGTGCCGGGCGGCTGGCGCGTGACCGGCACCTCGCACTTCGCCTCCGGCAGCCGGCACGCCACCTGGCTCGGCATGCACTGCCCGACGTTCGAATCGGACGGCACCCCGATCCGCCACCAGGACGGCACCCCGTTCGAGCGCAGCATGCTGTTCCCGAAGCAAGCGGCAACGATCACCGACAACTGGCAGGTGCTGGGCCTGCGTGGCACCGGATCGGATACCTATGCGGTGGAAGACATGTTCGTGGCCGACGAATACTCGGTCACGCGCGACCGGGAGGAGGAGCGGCGGAACGACGGGCTGCTCTATCGCTTCACCACCGCCAACATGTACGCGGCCGGCTTCGGCGCGGTCGGACTCGGCGTCGCGCGCGGCATGCTGGAGGCGTTCGTGCGGCTGGCCGGCGCCAAGACGCCGGCCCTGACCGCGACGACGATGAAGGACAACCCGGTGATCCAGGGGCTGATCGGACTGTCGGACGCCAAGCTCCGCGCCGCGCGCTGCTGGCTGATCCAGGTGCTGCGCGACGCCGAGGACGGCGCGGCGGCGAACGGCCGCACCTCGTTGCAACAGAAGATGGACATCCGCCAGGCGTCAACCTTCGCCATCGGCCAGGCGCGCGAGGTGGTGAACGCGCTGTGGCACGAAGCCGGCGCCACCGCGATCATGGACGCGCAACCGTTCGAGCATAAGTTCCGCGACATGAACGCGGTATCGCAGCAGGTGCAGGGCCGCAGCGCACATTTCGAAACCATCGGCCAGCATATGCTGGGGGGAAAGCCGAGCCTGCGCTGGGTGTGACCGCAAGGGCGGGCGCAGCCGGCGCCGACCGCCCTGGCCCGTATTTCTCACAGTCTGCGCGGGCGCTGGCTCGGTCTTTGCTGCGTCAGGGGCTTTGCGTTCCTTGCCAATACGCCCTGTACGGGGGCGTCGCGCAAAACCCCTGGCACGACAAATCCCATCGCCATCGCTCCGCGATCCTGTGAGAAATACGGGCTAGGCTTTCGTTTGCGCGCGTGAGTCGCGCCCGCCGACGTTTCCGCCCTGGGCGATCCCGCCTTGGCGCAGACGGTAGAACGCCACGCGGTCACGTTCCTCGGTGTGCAGGCGGGTGTGGACGCTCATCAGATCGCGCCAGGCGATATACCCGACCAGACGCGAATCGCCGGGTGTAACGATGGCGATATGGGCCATATTTTCCCGCGTCATCCGCGCGACGATCGCTTCGAGATAGTCGTCGGGGTGCGCAATGACGGGCCGGTTGCCGACCAGCAGCGCACGCAGCGTGGCATGCCGGTGTTGCCCGGCCCGACGCCAACGAAGGACAGTCGGCGGATCGACGATCCCAAGCACGCGCCGGTCGGCGTCGATCACGGGAAAGCTCGGGTGCGAAGTTCCGGGATCGGTCAGGAACGCGGCGATCTGGTGCAGGGTCATGCCGTCGGGAACCGTCTGCACCGCGGTCGTCATGACGTCGCGCGCACGGGTCAGCGCAAACGGGTCCACGCGATACTCGCGCGAAAGATGATGGCCGCGCCGCGCCACCTTCTCGGTCAGAATCGAGCGGCGCATCAGCAGCACAGTCACCAGATGCGCGGTCACGCAAGCCGCGAGCAGCGGCAGCAGGATATGCGTGTTGCCGGTGAGTTCGGCGGCAAAGAAGGTCGCCGTCAACGGCGAGCGCATGGTCCCGCCCATCGTCGCCGCCATGGCCAGCAAGGCCCAGAAGCCCGGGCTTGCGGCCGGCAGCACATGCGCCAGCGCGGCCCCCATGCCGCCGCCGATGATGAGCAGCGGCGCCAGCACGCCGCCGGAGGTGCCCGAACCGAGCGCGACCGCCCAGACGATCCCCTTCACCGCCAGCAGGAGCAGCGCCGACGCCGGCGGCATCCCGCCTCGCAGCATCACCGCGATGTTATCGTAGCCGACGCTCAGGGCGCGCGGGTCGATCAGACCGCCGATGCCCACCACCAGCCCACCCAGCATGGGCCACCACATCCAGTGGATCGGCAGCTTCAGGAACCCATCCTCGCAGGCGTAGACCAGCCGTGTCAGCACGCCGGACAGCAATCCGGACAGCAGCCCGATCAGAACCCAGCATCCGGTCGTCGCCGGCGTGATATCGATCCCGCCGAGGAACGGAAACAGCGGGGACGGCATGCCGAGCCAGGTGCGCTCCACCTCGGCGGTGATTGCCGCGATCGCGACGGGAACGAAGCTGCGGGGGGTCCACTCGAACAGCAACAACTCGACCGCGAGCATGACGGCGGCCATCGGCGTGCCGAACACCGTGGTCATGCCGGCGGCGGCGCCGGCGACCAGCAGCGTCTTCCGCTCATTGTCGCTGACCGGCAGGCACTGCGCGATCAGAGAGCCGATGGCGCCGCCGGTCATGATGATCGGCCCCTCGGCCCCGAACGGACCGCCGGTGCCGATCGAGATCGCCGAGGAGAGCGGCTTCAGGATGGCGACCTTCAGGTCCAGCCGGCTGCGGCCCAGCAGGATGGCCTCGATCGCCTCCGGGATGCCGTGGCCGCGGATCTTCTCGCTGCCGTAGCGGGCCATCAGGCCGATGAGCAACGCGCCGGCGACCGGCACCAGGGCCGCGAACAGGCCGAGCGGGGACCGGCCGAGGGGCAGGTCGGCAAGGCTGAAGGTGCCGAAATAGGCCAGGTTGGTCACCAGTCGGATCAGCTTCAGCAGGACAACGCCGGAGATCACCCCGCCCGTGCCCACGACAAGGGCTACGGCGGAGACGAACAACACCCGCGGGCTGGTGGTGAAATCGCCCAGATGGTGGATACCCGCGCCCGTGCCATGATCCAGGCCGGCAACGCCCGTTCCGGCCTGCGGCTCGGGTGGTGGCGTGATCTTCACGTGTTCGGTTCCTTCGAGGGAGGCGCGTTCTTGCCGGGGGGTTCCTATATATCGCATCACGACATATTATCCGCAAGCCGGTTGGCGGGCGAGGAGGGGCGATGACAGCGGATCCGGCCAACCAGGCGGGGATGCGCGCGGGATCGGCGGTCAAGCTGGGAACGCGCGACTATCGGCTGCTGTCGGAGTTCCGCTACCTGATCCGCTGCTTCCTGGAATTCAGCGAGACGGCGGCGGTGCGGGCGGGCCTGACCGCGCGGCAGCACCAGGCGTTGCTGGCGATCAAGGGCGTCCGGGAGGATGCGGCGCCGACGATCGGCTACCTGGCGGAACGGCTGCGCGTCCAGCACCACAGCGCGGTCGAACTGGTGGACCGATTGGTCGAGGCGGGGCTGGTCGTGCGGGTACCGGACCCGGGCGACCGGCGGCGCGTGAAGCTGGAACTCACAGCCTCCGCCGAGCGGCATCTGGCGGAACTCTCGACCAGTCATTTGGAGGAATTGAAACGGATGCGCCCGGCGCTGCTGGAACTCCTCGATCAGGGTGAGGAGATACGGACCAGGAAAGGGTGAGGCGGACGAGCCGCGACCGCCGTTCGCACACCGTCGGGCAGGACCTGGCCGCCTCCTCCTGTGACACGAACCCTGCCATCGTTACGGAGACGACGCAGCGGGCCCGCAAAGAAAGACCCGGCCTCCGCACGGAGGCCGGGTCTGTCAATTGGGGGAAACCTCCGGCGTGCGCCCGTACCCAGACGCCCCAACCGGAGAGTAGGCCGGCGCGGAGCCGGCCCCGCCCTCAGCCCGGCTGCGGCGCCGGCCCCAGCCCACCCGCCGGCGGCGTCGGCGCCACCGGCCGCCCGCTGGTGGGCACCGAGGCGCGCCGGTTCTCCGGCGCCGGCTCATCGACCACCTTGCGGATCACCGGCTCGCCGCGCAGGACGGTGCGCAACTCGTCCCCGCTCAGCGTCTCGTATTCCAGCAGGCCGCGCGCGACCCGGTGCAGCTCCTCGATATTCTCGGTCAGGATGTGATGCGCCTTGGCGTAGGCGCGGTCGATCATGCCCTTGATCTCGCCATCGATGTCGCGCGCGGTGGCTTCCGAGACGTTCTTCGCCTGCGTCACCGAATGGCCGAGGAACACCTCCTGGGAGTTGTCGCCATAGGCGATCATGCCGAGCTTCTCGCTCATGCCCCATTCGGTGATCATCCGCCGCGCCTGGTCGGTCGCCATCTTGATGTCGCCGGCCGCGCCGTTGGAGACCTTGTCGGACCCGAAGATGATCTCCTCCGCCGCCCGTCCGCCCATCGCCATGGTGAGCTCGCCCAGCAGCTTGGACTTCGACTTGGAGTAGCGATCGCCTTCCGGCAGGCTCATCACCAGCCCCAGCGCGCGACCGCGCGGGATGATGGTGGCCTTGTGCACCGGATCGCACTCCGGCTCGTGCAACGCGCACAGCGCGTGCCCGGCCTCGTGATAGGCGGTCATCTTCTTCTCGGCTTCGGACATCACGAGCGACCGGCGTTCGGCGCCCATCATCACCTTGTCCTTGGCGTGCTCGAACTCCGCCATCGCCACCACGCGCTTGCCGATGCGCGCGGCGAGCAGCGCCGCCTCGTTGACCAGATTGGCCAGGTCGGCACCCGAGAAGCCGGGCGTTCCCCGCGCGATCGTCTTTGGATCGACGTCGGAGGCCAGCGGGACTTTCCGCATGTGCACGCGCAGGATCTTCTCGCGCCCGTTCACGTCCGGGTTCGGCACCACCACCTGCCGGTCGAACCTTCCGGGCCGCAGCAGCGCCGGATCAAGCACGTCGGGGCGGTTGGTGGCGGCGATCAGGATCACGCCTTCGTTGGATTCGAAGCCGTCCATCTCGACCAGCATCTGGTTGAGCGTCTGCTCGCGCTCGTCGTTGCCGCCGCCCAGGCCGGCGCCGCGATGGCGGCCGACCGCGTCGATTTCGTCGATGAAGATGATGCAGGGCGCGTTCTTCTTGCCCTGCTCGAACATATCGCGCACGCGCGACGCGCCGACGCCCACGAACATCTCGACGAAGTCGGAACCCGAGATGGTGAAGAACGGCACGTTCGCCTCACCCGCAATCGCGCGGGCGAGCAAGGTCTTGCCGGTGCCGGGGGGACCGACCAGCAGCACGCCCTTGGGGATCTTGCCGCCCAGGCGCTGGAACTTCTGCGGGTCGCGGAGGAACTCGACGATTTCCTGCAACTCGCTCTTGGCCTCGTCGATGCCGGCCACGTCCTCGAACGTCACCCTTCCCTGCTTTTCCGTCAGCAGCCGGGCGCGGGACTTGCCGAAGCCCATGGCGCGCCCGCCGCCCGATTGCATCTGGCGCATGAAGAACACCCACACGCCGATCAGCAGCAGCATCGGGAACCACGACAGCAGGTAGTGCAGCAGCGGGTTCTCGTCGGCGTTGCGCGGCTTGGCGATCACCCGGACGTGGTGCTCGGTCAGGCGCTGCACCAGAGTCGGGTCTTCCGGCGTGTACGTCTGGAAGGTCCGCCCGTCGGCCAACTGGCCGCTGACGATGCGGCCCTGGATCACGACGTCGCGCACCTGGCCCTGGTTCACCTCGGTCAGGAAGTCCGAATAGGCGACCTGACTCGCGGTCGGGCGGCTGGTGTCGGGCTGGAACAGGTTGAACAGGACCACGAGCAGCAGGGCGATGATCACCCAAAGCGCGAGGTTGCGGCCAAAATTGCTCATGCGGCGATGCTCATGGCGTTCGTGCTCATGTGGTCGGTGTCCAGTGGCCGAGGCAAAGGGTAAGGTCTCGCCCGGTCGAGACGGCGGCAAGGGCGCCGCGCGACAGATAACATAGGAAGCCCGGCGCGCGCACGCATCCCCATGGCCTACCGCTTTCTGCGCGGGCCACGGCGGCGCTCGGCGCGTGCGAAGCCATCGAACCCGTGCGGGACCGCCGGTTCAAGATCCCGGCCGTTCCGCGCGGCCCCGGCAGCCGACGGGCGTTCTCCCCCCACACTCTCAGCCGGCCACGAACGGCGCGCCTGCCGCGGGGTGCCGGGGGGCGAACAGCAGGCGCAGGCCCGCGGCCACCCCGCCGGGATCATAGGCGACCGCGGGCGCCGCCAGCAACGTCCCGTCGCGCCAGAGCGCCGGCAGGGTCTCCAGCACCGCCGCCGGCAGGTCCGATCGCCCGCGCAGCCCCCCCGCCGCCGCGGCGCCGAGCGCGCCGAGCTGGGCGCCGGCCAGCGGCTCCGAGCCTGGATCCGCCCCGCACGTCAGCCGGAAACGCCCGTCCCAGAGCGCGCCGGGACGGGCCGGAACCGGCGGTGCCATGCGCGCCGCCTCCCGCAGCACCAGCAACATTCCCGGGCCAAGACGGCCGGCGGGCATCAGCCGCGCCCCGCCCAGCGTCGCCGGCCGCGGCGCCGCCGCGAGGACCGCCAGCCCGGCCCGCGCCGGCATCTGGGCAGCCCCCGCGATCGCGCGCAGCAGCGCCCCCAGCGCCGCCGGCGGCAGCGGCGCGGGATCGAGCAGGGCGAATCCCTCCGGGCGGAACTCGGCACGGGCGGCCAGCAGCGAGGCGATCTCCGCTTCCGCCGCCGCGCGCGCCGCCCCGGCGGATCGGGCGGCGGCGCACAGCGCCAGGGTGGCCGGGCCGTCCCCGGCGCGATCGGCGCGCAAGTGGCGCAGCCGCGCACGGGTCGCGCGCGGGTCGGTGTTGGACGGGTCCTCGGCCCAGCCCAGGCCGCGGGAAACCAGCAGCGCGCGCAGCCGCACCGGCGCGAGGCCGAGCAGCGGGCGCAGCAGCCGCAGCCCGCCGGCCTCGCTCAGCGCCGCCATCCCGGCCAGCCCCGCCGGGCCGCTGGCCGACAGGGCGCGCAGCAGCACCGTTTCCGCCTGGTCGGCGGCGTGGTGGCCGAGCAGCAGATGCACGATCCCCGCGTCCCGACAGGCGCCAGCGAGCGCCGCATAGCGCGCCATGCGCGCCCGCGCGGCGACGCCTGGCCCGGGCGCCAAGTGCTCAAGGCGCAGGATGCGGGCGGGAATTCCCTGCGTTTCCAAGTAATTCGCCGCGTCCGCCGATTCTCGCGCGGCCGCCGCGCGCAGCCCGTGATCGACGATCAGCCCCAGCACCGCGCCGCCACGCGCGTGCGCCCAGGCAGCCGCGAGCAGCGCAAGCGCCAGGCTG
>JAJZVS010000443.1 GCA_021845555.1 Pseudomonadota bacterium | reverse complement strand
CGCCTACCTGCGCCCGGAAGTGAAATTCGCCGGTCTGGCCGAACTGCGCGCGCAGATTGCCGCCGACGCCGCCGAGGCGCGCCGGCTGCTGGCCTTGCGCGCGAGCGCCTGATCCCGTCCGCCCCCGCCCCCGCCCCCGCCCCCGTCTCCGCCTTGTCGCCTTCCCCGCCCGGCCTGCTATAAGCGCGCCGATGGAGCCCCTGCGATGAACCACCTTTCCCGCGCCGCCGCGACCGTCGCGCTTGCCCTCGCGCTTGCCGGCTGCGCCGGGTCCGCCAAGAAAGCGGCGGACAACAAAGCCACCCTGCCCCCCGCGCCGGTCGATGTGCTGTACAACAACGGCATCGACGCCGTGAACGCCGGCCGGTTCCAGACCGCGGGCGATCAGTTCAAGTCGGTGGAGGAAAACTACCCGTACTCCACCTGGGCCGCGAAAGCCCAGCTGATGCAGGGCTATACCGAATATCGCCAGCAGAACTACACCGAAGCGCTGGCCACGCTCGACCGCTATATCCAGCTGCACCCGGTCGGCGCCGACGTCGCCTACGCCACCTACCTGCGCGCACTCTGCTACTACGAGCAGATCGAGGACGTGCAGCGCGACCAGTCCAACACCATCGCCGCCATCGCCGCGCTGCGCCGGGTGGTGGACCGCTTCCCCGGCACCGCCTACGCGCGCGACGCGCGGCTGAAGATCGACCTCGCGCGCGACCACCTGGCCGGGCACGAGATGGCGATCGGCCTCTATTACGAGCACCAGCACCTGTACGAAGCCGCGATCGGCCGGTTCCAGCGCGTGGTGCAGGACTACCAGACCACCAACCACGTCGCCGAGGCGCTGGCCCGGCTGGTGGAGGTGTACCTCCGCCTCGGCATGCGGCCCGAAGCGATCAAGACCGCCGCGGTGCTCGGCTACAACTATCCCGGCAGCTCATGGTACGCCGGAACCTATGCCGTGCTCTCCCGCGACGGACTGCTGAAGGGCATGCCGCCGCCCAAGGGGGAGAGCGGCGGCTTCTTCTCCCACACCCTCGGCTGGCTGTTCTAAGGGCGCGCACGACATGCTGACCGCGCTCGCCATCCGCGACGTGGTGCTGATCGAACGCCTCGACCTCGGCTTCGGCCCCGGACTCACCGTACTCACGGGCGAAACCGGCGCCGGCAAGTCGATCCTGCTCGACAGCCTCGGCCTCGCCCTCGGCGCCCGCGCCGAAGCCGGGCTGGTGCGCACCGGCGCCGCACAGGCCAGCGTCACCGCCGCCTTCGCCCCGCCGGCCGGCCACCCGATCGCCGCCCTGCTCGCCGAACAAGGCATTGCCCCGGACGACGAGATCGTGCTGCGGCGCGTGCTCGCCCGCGACGGGCGCTCGCGCGGGTTCATCAACGACCAGCCGGTGGGCGTGGCCCTGCTGCGCCGCGCCGGCGCGCTGCTGGTCGAAGTGCAGGGCCAGCACGAACAGATGGGCCTCGCCGACTCCGCCACCCACGCCGGCCTGCTCGATGCCTTCGGCACCCCGCCCGCCGTCCGCGACGCGGCCGCCACCGCCTGGGCGGAATGGCGCGCGGCCCTCGCCGCCCTGGCCGCCGCGCGGGAGGCGATCGCCGCCGCGGCGCGCGACGAGGAATGGCTGCGCCACGCGGTCGCCGAACTCGCCAAACTCGCCCCGCAGCCCAACGAGGAAGACCACCTCGCCGGCGAACGCCAGCGCCTGCAACAAGCCGAACGCCGCGCCGAGGCGATCGCCGCCGCACTCGCCGAACTCGCGCCCTCCGGCGGCGGACGCGAGCGCCGCAGCCCCGGCCCCGCCGCCGCGCTGCGCGCCGCCGCCCGCACGCTCACCCGCCTGCTGCCCGCGGGTTCCGCGGCGCCCGCCGCACCGCCCCCCGGCCCGTCGGTCGCCCCCGCGCTCGCGGCGCTGGAACGCGCCGAAGAAGCGCTGGCGGAAGCGGAAACCCTGCTCTCCCGCCTCGGCGCCGAAGCCGAGGCCGATCCGCGCGCGCTGGAAGCCGCCGAAGAACGCCTGTTCGCCCTGCGCGCCGCCGCCCGCAAACACGCCGTCGCCGTCACGGAACTCCCCGGCCTGCTCGATTCCCTCAGCGCCCGCCTGGCCGCGTTGCAAACCGGCGCCGAGGAAATCGACGCGCTGGACCGCCGCGCCGCCGCTGCCCGGCAGGCCTACCAGCACGCCGCCGCTTCCCTGTCGGCCGCCCGCCAGGCCGCCGCCACCAGGCTCGATCGCGCCGTCGCGCACGAGCTGCCGCCGCTGCGGCTCGACAAGGCACGGTTCCGGACCGAACTTACCCCATTGGCGGAAACCGACTGGGGCCCCTCCGGCACCGAAACCGTGCGCTTCCTGATCGCCACCAACCCCGGCCAGGAACCAGGCCCCCTCGCCCGCGTCGCCTCCGGCGGCGAACTCTCCCGCCTCATGCTGGCACTGAAAGTCGTGCTCGCCGCCGGCTCCCCCGTCCCCACCCTGGTGTTCGACGAAGTCGACTCCGGCATCGGCGGCGCCACCGCCGCCGCGGTCGGCGAACGCCTCGCCCGCGTCGCCGGCACCGTCCAGGTCCTGGTCGTCACCCATAGCCCCCAGGTCGCCGCACGCGGCACCCACCACCTGCGCGTCAGCAAAACCACCGACCCCCACCGCGCCGCAACCCTCGTCACCCCCCTCGATCCCCCCACCCGCCAAGAGGAAATCGCCCGCATGCTCGCCGGCGCCACCATCACCCCCTCCGCCCGCGCCGCGGCGGCCGAACTGCTGGGTGCGGGGTGATGGGGAGCGTGCGGGAAAGGAAGGCCAGGGGGGCGCTGCCCCCCTGGACCCCC
>JAJZVS010000030.1 GCA_021845555.1 Pseudomonadota bacterium | reverse complement strand
CGCCCGCATCGGCGTGGTCAACGGGTTCTCCACCGCCAATCGCGGCCAGATCATCATCGGCCTGAAGCCGCTGTCGGAGCGCAAGGCCTCCGCCCAACAGGTGATCGGCGCGCTGCGCGGCAAGCTCGCGCGGATTCCCGGGATCAGCACCTACATGAACGTCGCGCAGGATCTGTTCTTCGGCGGGCAGTCCACCGGCGGCGAATACAGCTTCTCCGTGCTCGACCCGTCGCTGGCCGGGCTGGACGACGTGGTGAACCGGATCGAGGTCCGGCTGCGTCAGCTCAAAGCGATCAGCAACGTGTCGTCCGATCAGGATCGGGCCGAGACGCAGATCACCGTGGCGATCGACCGCGACGACGCCGCCCGGCTTGGCGTGACCATCGCGGCAATCGACACCGCGCTTGGCAGCGCCTTCGGCCAGCGGCAGATTTCCCGCATCTACCAGGCGCAGAACCAGTACAGCGTCGTGCTCACGGTGGGCGCCGCGCATGCGCGCACGCCGCTCGACCTCGGGCGGATTTTCGTTCCCGGCCGCGGCGGACCGGTGCCGTTGCTCCAGGTCGCGCATCTGGTGCGCGCCACCGCCCCGTTGCAGGTTGCACATCTGAACGGCGTGCCGGCCGGGACCGTCAGCTTCAACCTCGCGCCCGGCGCCAGCCTCGGCCCCGCGGTGGCGGAGGTGCGGAGCGCGATCGCGGCAATGAACCTGTCCCCCGACGTGCGGATCGAATTCGGCGGCAACGCACAGTATTTCCTGGCATCGTTGCAGGATGAACCGCTGCTGATCCTGGCCGCGCTGGTCGCGATCTATATCGTGCTCGGCGTGCTGTACGAAAGCCTGAGCCAGCCGCTGACGATTCTCTCCACCCTGCCGTCCGCCGGGGCGGGCGCGCTGCTGGCGTTCCTGATCACCGGCATTCCGTTCTCCGTGGTCGGCATCATCGGCATCTTCCTGTTGATGGGGATCGTCAAGAAGAACGGCATTTTGCTGGTCGATTTCGCGCTGGAGGCCGAGCGGGAGCGCAACCTCTCCCCGGCGCAGGCGATCCGGGAGGCCTGCCTGGAACGGTTCCGGCCGATCATGATGACCACACTCGCCTCATTGCTGGGCGCGCTCCCGCTCGCGCTTTCGGTCGGGACCGGATACCAGCTCCGCCAGCCACTCGGGATCGCCGTGATCGGCGGGCTGATCGTCTGCCAGGCGCTGACGCTGTACACCACGCCGGTGATCTACCTCGCGCTGGCCGGGTTCGGGTCGCGCCACGCCCGCCGGATCGCAACGATGCCGGCGGAATAGGCGCCGTTACGTCCCCGCCAGCGCCTTCACCGTCGCGTCGCGCGCGGCGAAATCACCCTCCGCGTGCACCGGTTGCAGGCAGACATGCGTGGCGCCGGCGTCGAAATGCGCGCGCAGCCCGCGCTGGATCGTGGCGGCGTCGCCCCACAGCACCATCGCGTCGATGAACCGGTCCGAGCCGCCGCCTTCCAGCTCCGCCTCGGTGAAGCCGAGCCGCAGCCAGTTGTTGCGGTAGTTATCGAGCCGCATGTAGCGCCCGAGTTCCGCCCGCCCCAGCGCGCGCGCCTTCGCCGCGTCGGTTTCCAGGCAGACCTTCTGCTCCACCGCCAGCCACTTGCCGGGGCCGAGCAGGCGCGCCGCCTCGGCCGTGTGCGCCGGCGTGACGTTGTAGGGCAGCGCCCCGCGCGTGCGTGCGGCGGAAAGTTTCAGCATCAGCGGACCGAGCGCCGCCAGCGCGACCGGCGCCCCTGCCGCCTCGGCCCCCAGCGCCTTGTCGATCCCGTCCAGATAGGCGCGCATCGCCGGGACCGGCTTCTCGTAGTGGTGGCCGCGCACCCCTTCGACCATCGGCACATGGCTCACGCCGAGGCCGAGGATGAACCGGTCCCCGTACAACCCGCGCAAACTCGCCAGCCCGCGCCCGGCGGTGAACGCGTCGCGCGCGTAGATCGACGCGATCGAGGAGCCGAGCTTCAGCGTGCGGGTCGCCGCCAGCATGAACCCGGCCACCGAGAGCGATTCGTAGCCGCGCGATTCCGGATACCACAGCGCGTCGTAGCCCAGGCTTTCCACCAGCCCGGCGAAGCCACGGATGCGAGCCCCATCCAACCGATCCACCGGATACCATACGCCCAACCGACCGAGTTCCATCACACCACTCCCTTCGCGCGCAAAGCCGAAATCTCCGGTGCGGTATAGCCGAGTTCGCCGAGGATCGCATCGGTATGCTGGCCCAGCGCGGGCGGCGGCGCGTCGATGCGCGGTCCGTCATGGGCGAAGGTGAACGCCGCCAGCGGCACGGTGAAGCCGCCCTCCACCCCCGGCGCGCCGTCGTGGCGATGCAGCACGCCGCGGGAGGCGAGTTGCGGATCGTCCAACGCCTCGCGCATCTGCCGCACCCGCGCGGCCGGGACGTGGCGGGATTGCAGGTAGTCTTCCCATTCCGCGGCGGTGCGCGTGGCCATGATTTCGTTCAGCGCCGCTTCCTCGCGGTCGCGATCGGCGTCGCGCTCCTCGTTCGTGCGCTTGATCAGGTCGGGGCGCTCCAGCACCGTCCACAGCCGCTTCTGCTGGCGCAGGTTGGAGGCGCCCAGCATCACCAGCGCCCCGTCGCTGGTCGCATAGGCGGAGTTGGTGGCGTGCGGCTGCTTGTTGCCGTGCGGCTTCGGATGGCGGCCGTTGCGCAGGTAGCCGGTCAGGTGCGAGGCCATCAGGATCATCGCCACGTCCAGCATCGCCATGTCGATGCGCTGTCCCTGGCCGGTCCGTTCGCGCTGGAACAGCGCCGCCGACAGCGCGAAGGCGCCCATCGTGCCGGTAGCGTAGTCGATCGCCGGGGAGCCGAACTTGATCGGATGCACCGCTTCCGTCCCGGTCATCGCCATGATGCCCGAGGTGGCCTGGATCACGTGGTCATACGCCGTCTGCTGCCCGCGCGGACCGTGCTGCCCGAATGCCGAGAAGGAGGCATAGACCAAGCGTGGGTTCAGCGCCGACAGCGCGGCGTAGCCCAGCCCCAGCGCGTCGAACGCGCCCGGCCGGTAGTTCTCCACGAACACGTCCGCGGTGGCGGCGAGTTTGCGGATGATCTCCTGGCCCTCGGGGGTTTTCAGGTCCACCGTGAGCGAGCGTTTGTTGGAGGCCTGGGTCAGGAACCCGGTGCCCATCTGCGCCCGGTTCAGCACCGCATCGGTGCCGGAACCGCGGCTCTGGTCGGGGTCGGCCGGGTGTTCCACCTTGATTACGTCGGCGCCGAGCACGCCCAACTGGTAGGCGGCGAACGGCCCCGCCAGCACATGCGTGACGTCGATGACTCTGATTCCCTCGAACGGCCGCGCCATGCGTGCCTCCCTGGTATTTCTCGGCGGAAGGCTGGCGGCTATGCCAGAAGGCGTCAATGGCGGGGCGCCCGATTCAACCGCCGCACGCGCGATCCGCGGCCGCGCATACGGCATCGGCCAGCCGGTTGGGGGTCGGCCAGGTCGAAATGCGCCCAGGGATGGAAGGCGCCGGCGGGTTTCAGATCGGGCGCGACATAGCTTTGCCGCAGGCCGCGCGCGCGGGCCACGGCATCGTAATAGGTGTGTTCCACCCCCGGCCGGTGCACCAGCACCAGCGCCGCGCGGGGGGCGGCGCACATCAGGACGGCATGGAAGGCCGAGCCGATGGTGCCGGCCACGACTCCGGCGGTGGCGAAGACGTCGATCTGCTCGCCGACCGGCCGTTCCTCCGGGCACACGACCGCCCAGCCGCGATCCAGCAACCGCGCTTCCACCTCGCTTTCCCCTGCGAACTTGCCAAAGTGGTCCGGCAGGCCCCGGCGCGAGAGCCACACCCGGTTGCCGACCCAGGGTGCGGCGCAGGGCCGCGCGGCCAGGGCCTCCGCCTGCTTCGGGTGCAGCACGTTCGGCGCCACGAGACCGGGATCGGGCAGGATCAGCCGCTCCACCGCCACCGGTGCGACGATGTGATGATGGCGGTGGCGTTCCAGCCCCAGGATGCGCCAGAGCGCCTCCAGCCAGCCTGGCCACTGCGCGTGCGCGATCGGCAGATCGAGCCAGTGCCACAGCACGGGCAGGTCCGGCCGTTCCCGGAGCAACCACAGGCTGGCGAGCGCGTCGCGCAGGACATGGCCGAAATGGTTCATCAGCACGCCGCCATAGAGGAACGATCCCGGCGCCAGCGGCAGCGTGCCGGCATGCGGGCGGGGGCCGATCCACGGGTGGCGGAACGCCTCGATCATCGCCCCGTTGCGGTCCAGCACGCCGAAGGTGAACTCGCCGGTGCGCACCGGATCGGCCTGACAGGGCAGCAGGGTGACGGCGTCGAAAGCCCGCGTCCGCAGCGGGAAGTTGGTGGTGGGCGGCACGCCTGCCGCCGGTTCGACGGCGAAGGGATCGGTCCCGGCGGGCGCGAAGAAGCGCCCCTCCGCACGGCCGTGGCGCAGGAAATGGTCGAAGCCGTTGCGGAACCCCCCGGCCGCGATCGCGGCGGCGACATCCGGGCAATTCGTCAGATAAGCGTGTTCGGAAAAGCGCGACGACGGATCGAATGCGGTCGGGGTATCGTTCGTCAGATAGTGATGCAGCGCGCCGCGCCAGCGTCCCGCCGCAACCTCCGCCGCCACCGCGGGGTAAGTGCGCAGGTACCACGCGGGGTCGAACAGGAGGGAGACGGCGGGTTCCGTGCCGCCCGCATGGAGGTGCAGCAGCAGGGTGGTGAACGGTCCGTCCTGCCTGATCCGGCGCGCGATATCGAACGGCGCCAGCGCGGCATACACGGCGGGATCGAACAGCCGATGGCCGCTGAGGCCCTCGTGCTGGCCGATACGCAGGAAATGGTCGTAGGGATCGCCGTCGGCCGGCGGATCGAGGTCCCGGCCACGCGCCTGGCGGACCTGCTCGCGATAGAAGCCGGGATCGAACAGCCAGTGCGGCGACAGGTCGAGATGCCCGTGTTGGCGGAAATGCGCGAAGCCGGACGGCCAGACGCCCGTGAGAACCTCGTCCCGGACGCCCGGGTAGCGCCTGAGATACCAGGCCTCGTCGAAATAGAGATTGGGCAAAGCCGCGCCCCCGTCCGGCGCCGGGACCACCGCCGCGCTGTCGTCGAAGCGCTGCCAGATCGGCGGCCTCGGTTCCGTCATGCGCGCGGCCCCCCTGTGTCAGTGAAAGAACACCACCGTCAGCACCAGCAGCACCGGGGCCAGCACCGCCCCGGCCAGCACCGCGTAGCCCAGGAAGCCCGGCATCCGCACCCCGCGATGCGCCGCGATCCCACGCACGATCAGGTTGGGGGCGTTGCCCAGGTAGGTCAGTCCGCCAAAGAACACCGCCCCCGCCGAAAGTGCCGCCAGCGTCCGGATCTGCGCCGGATCGAGGCCCGGCGGGTGCAGCCCCGCCAGGCGAAAGAACACCAGATAGGTCGGTGCGTTGTCGAGCACCGCCGACAGCCCGCCAGCCAGCCAGAAATACGCCGCCGGGCGCGGCTGCCCGGCCTGATCCAGCGTCAGGCGCAGCAGCGGGGCCAGCGGGCCGGCCATTCCTTCCCGCAGCAGATCCAGAACCGGGGAGAGGGTGACGAACACCGCCAGGAACACCAGCGCGACCTCGACCATCGGCGCCCAGGAGAAATCGTTGGCCTGGCGGATGGCGCGCGGCGTGAAGGCAGCGGAGAGCGCGGCGACGGCGGCGAACACCCCTATCGCCGCCAGCCGCGTCGCCGCGACCGCCTGGCCGAACAGGACCACGTCGCCCGTCGGGCCCGCCTGCTGCGCCAGCACCGCCGCGCCGGTCAGCAGGACCAGGCCGATATTGCCCCAGCCGCGCAGGTGCAGCCGCTCCGCCGGCGGCGGCGGCGGGTCGCCGGCGGCAAGCACCCGGTCCAGCACGTAGAACGCCGCCAGCAGCAGCGCGGCCAGCAGCAGGAACGGCGCCAACAGATGCCGCGCCGGCCAGAAGAACGGCACGCCCTGCAGGTAGCCCAGATAGAGCGGCGGGTTGCCGAGCGGCGACAGTGCCCCGCCGGCATTGGCCACCAGCAGGATCACGAACAGCACCAGATGAACCTTGCGTGTCCGGTGCGCATTGGCCCGCAGCAGCGGGGTAATGACGACGATCGCCGCCCCCGCCTGGCCCAGCACCGCGCCGAGCAGCGTGCCCACGGCCAGCATCAGCGTGTTGCCCGCGGGTGTGCCGCCCGGCCCGCCGCGCAGCAGGATGCCGCCGGCCGCGGCATGCAGCGCGAGCAGCAGGGTGACGAACGGCAGGTAGTCCGTCAGCACCGCATGCCAGGCCTCCGCCGCCGCCACGGCCGGGCCGCTGGCGAGCGCGCGCGGCACCAGCAGGGCAGCGATCCAGAAGCCGGTGACCGCCCCCGCATGACGATGCCAAACGCGCGGCGCCAGCATCGGCCCGAGCGCGAGGGAGACCAGCAGCCCCAGAAAGGGCACCGCCCAGGCCAGGCCCGCTCCGAGGACGGGCGGCGTCGGTTGCATGCGCGGGCCCCTGCAAGTAAGAGCAAAGCCGGAATGTGGCGGACCGCCGCAGTCAAAGCCAGGGGTCGGACTCCTGGCCCTGCCTGTGCCACCCCGCCGCGCAGGACGCGCAACAAGGGCCCAGATCGAATGGACATGACCGGCGAGCGGCGCATTCCGGCACCACGACAGGTGGTGTGGGACGCGCTGAACGACCCCGCGGTGCTCAAGGCCGCGATTCCCGGCTGCGAGAAGCTGGACGCCACCTCGTCGACCGAGATGACCGCCACCGCCGCGGTGCGGATCGGCCCGATCGCCGCCCGCTTCGCCGGCAAGGTGCAGCTGTCGGACATCGACGCGCCGAACGGCTACACGATCAGCGGCGAAGGCCAGGGCGGCGTCGCCGGCTTCGCCAAGGGCGGCGCCAAGGTGCGGTTGGAAGCCCCGGATGCGGAGAGCACCATCCTGCGCTATGACGTGCAGGCCCAGGTGGGCGGCAAGATGGCCCAGCTCGGCGCCCGCCTGATCGACTCCACCGCCAAGCAGATGGCGGATGCGTTCTTCGACAATTTCTCCAAGGAGCTCGCGCAGAAGATGGCCCCCTCGCCCGAAGCCGCCCCATCCTCCCCGGTCCGCGCGGCGCCGCCGCGCGCCTCGATCAACTGGTTCGACATGGTGCCGCGGGAAATCTTCGGCCTGCCGTTGGCGTTCTGGATCGGCACCCTGATCTGGCTGTTCATCGTGTTCCTGATCCTCGGGCCCATGCTGTAGTGCCGGCCGACGTCCTGCCCGCCTCGGTCGCCGATACCACGAACCTGCTTGCCGGACAGGGCTACATCGCCGACCGCGAGCTCGCCACCACCGTGCATCTCGCGCTGGCGATGCGCCGGCCGTTGTTCCTGGAAGGCGAGCCGGGCACCGGCAAGACCGAGATCGCCAAGGTGCTCGCCGCCGGCCTCGGCCGGCGGCTGGTACGCCTGCAATGCTACGACGGCATGGATCTCGCCGCCGCCGCCTATGAATGGGACCACGCACGCCAGTTGATGGCGATCCGCATGGCCGAGGCCGGCGGGCAGACCGACCGCGACGAACTCGCGCGCGACATCTATACCCGCGCCTTCCTGTCCGCCCGCCCGCTGCTGTCGGCGATCGATCCCGACCTGCCGCCCGCGGTGCTGCTGATCGACGAGCTCGACCGCGCCGACGAACCGTTCGAGGCGTTCCTGCTGGAACTGCTGGGCGATTTCCAGATCACCGTGCCGGAGTTCGGCACCGTGCGGGCGACGACCCCGCCGGTGGTGGTGCTGACGTCCAACCGCACGCGGGAAGTGCACGACGCGATCCGCCGCCGTTGCCTGTACCACTGGGTCGATTATCCGGACGCGGCGCGGGAGCGGGCGATCCTGGCGATCAAGGCCCCCGGCGTGCCGGGCGCCCTGGCGGCGCAGGTGGTCGGGTTCGTGCAGCGGCTGCGCGGGGCCGAGCTGTTCAAGCTGCCCGGCGTCGCCGAGACGATCGATTGGGCGAATGCGCTCTCCTACCTCAACCAGACCGAGCTGGCCCCGACTGCGGTGGATGACACGCTCGGCGTGCTGCTGAAATACCAGGACGACATCGCCCGCGTGCGCGGCGCCGAGGCCGCGCGGCTGGTTGCCGAGACCCGCGCGGCCGAGCCGCCCGACACCACCGGGTAAAGACCGCTCGGCGGCGTCGGGTCGGCTGCGCGCCTGGTATCCGATCGCAGAGAAGCGTGAGTCGCAGCGCGACCACGCTTCGCCGCGTGAATCGGATACTTATCCGAATCGCGTAGTATCGACTTTCATTGAAAGTCGATACTACGCCGCCCGCTGTCCGCGCACCAGAACGCCCGGCAATGCCCCGGTCGCCGCGCCGTCGCGATAGGTCGGCACGCCGGAGACGATGGTGGCCACGTAGCCCTCGGCCTTCTGCAGCAGCCGCTTGCCGCCGGCGGGCAGGTCGTGCACCACATAGGGCCGCCCGAAACCGATCCGGTCGTGGTCGATCACGTTCAGATCGCCTTTCCTGCCCACCGCGATCCGCCCGCGATCGGCCAGCCCCACCGCGTCCGCCGGGTCGGAGGTCAGCCGGCGGATCAGCTCGGGCAGCGAAAACCGGCCGCGCTCCTTGCCCCAATAGGTCATCATCCAGGTCGGGAACCCGGCATCGAGAATGAACCCGACATGCGCGCCGCCGTCGCCCAGCCCCATGATGGCGGCGGGCTCGGCCAGCATCGCCTCCGGCACCGACAGGTCGAAGCGGGCGTAGTTGGTGATCGGGGCATAGATGAACTCCTGCCCGTCGTGTTCCAGCAGGATGTCGTAGGCGAGTTCCGGCGCCGTGCGCCCCTCGCGCGCGGCCATCGCGGCGATCGAATCCTGTTCGCGCGGCTGGTAGTTGGGCGGGTTGCCGAAGCGGAACATCTGCGCATAGGACAGCCGGTGCATCAGCGGGAAGGTGCTGCCGGCAACCGGATCCTCCGCCAGCAGCCGGGCGCGGAACGCGGGATCGCGCAGGGCGCGCACCCGGTCGGCCAACGGCAGATGCGCGATCGACTTGTAGGACGGCGTGCCGGAGAACGGGTTCTGGCTGCCTTCCAGCCCGAGCAGGATGCCGATCGAGCGCGGCGCCACCACCGGACGGATCGGCACGCCGTCCGCCACCGCGTCCCGCGCGGCACCGAGCAGGTCGGCCCAGATGTCGCCCTGGCTGTGGCGCTGCGACAGCGAGAACAGCACCGGCCGGCCGGACTCTTCGGCGACGCGGCGCATCATCGCGAATTCCGCCAGATGATCCGGTGCCCATTCCGACACCATCTCGATGAAGCCGCTGCCTGCTTCCCTCAATCCGGCGGCGATGCCGTGCAGTTCCTGCTCGGCCGCGCGCAAGGTGGGGATGTATTCGCCCTTCAGGCTTTTGTGGCTGGTGGTGCGCGAGGTGGAGAAGCCGAACGCGCCGGCGCGCACCGCCGCGGCCGCGATCGCCTTCATCTGCGCGATGTCGCCCTGGTTGGCCGCTTCCAGCCGCACCGCGCGCTCACCCATGACGAACACGCGCACCGCCGCGTGCGGCAGCATCGCGCAGATGTCGATGTCGCGCTGGCGGCGATCCAGCGCGGCGAGGTAGTCGGGGAAGCTCTCCCACTCCCAGCGCAGGCCTTCGTGCATCACCGCGCCGGGGATGTCCTCCACGCCTTCCATCAACTCGATCAGCTTCTCGCGGTCGGCCGGGCGGCAGGGGGCGAAGCCGACGCCGCAATTGCCCATCACCGCGGTGGTGACGCCATGCCAGGCCGAGGGGGCGAGATGGCTGTCCCACACCGCCTGGCCATCGTAATGGGTATGCACATCGACGAAGCCCGGCGTGACCAGCTTGCCCTTGGCGTCGATCTCCTCGGCGCCGCTGCCGGACACCTTGCCGACGGCGGCGATCCGCCCGCCGCTGATCGCGACATCGGCTTCCACCGCCGGCGCACCGGTGCCGTCCAGGACCGTACCGTTGCGGACAACAAGATCGTACTCGGCCTGCATGTCAGGCTTCCTTTTCAGCTTGCGTTCCCCCACGGCCGGTGGCCGTGTTCATTGCGTGCAAGCTTGCGCCCGGCCGTGGCGACGGTCAAACCGATCGCCCCTCACCCGCGCGCCGGCCAGGTCCCGGTTACCCGGCGGCGGCAGCGGCAGTGGCCAGCAGGTCCTCAGGGCACGCCACGCCGGGGCCGGGCTGGCGCCGTGCCAGGCCGGCGGCGAGACCGGCGAGCCGCAAGGCCGCCGGCAGCGCCAGCCGCGTGGCCAGCCCGGCGGCGAGCACCGCCACCACCGCATCCGTCACGAGCGCCCCGGCGACCGGCGCCCCACCCACTGGGGCCCCACCCAATGGCGCCCCACCCACTGGCGCCCCGGCCGCCGCGGCGCCGGCGCCCGAGGCGGCGCGGGTGGTTCCCCCGGCCTCCACCAGGATCAGGTCGGGCCCCGCATCGGTGACGAGCACCGCGCCGAACCGGCCCTCGACGCGCAGCGCCGCGGCTTCGGCCTCGGCGTCGTCCATGGTCTCGCCCGGCGCCTTGCCCCGGGCGATCGCAAGGTCCTCGCGCCCGAGCACCAGCACATCCGCCCCGGCATAGGCGGCGACGTCGGTACCTTTCGGCGCCGCGATCACGCCGCGGCCCGCCTGCGCGGCGGCGGCGACCAGCGCCGCCGGCAGCCCCTCCGCCAGCATTCCCTTATGGTAATCCGACAGCACGGTCAGGCTGGTCGCCGCCATCGCGTCGCGCGCGATCCGCAGCACCCGCTCGGCGAGCTTGGCGGGGATCGGCGTGGTCTGCTCGCGGTCGCTGCGCAGCAGGTGCCTTCCGTCCGCCAGGTAGCGCGTCTTCACCGTGGTGGTGCGCCCGCCTTCCACCAGCAGCCACGGCTCCACGTTCGGCTGCCCGCCGACCAGGCCCGTCAGGTCGGAGCCGGCCGGGTCGTCGCCGACCACCGAGATGAAGGCCACCGCCGCGCCGAGCGCGGTCAGCGCGCGGACCACCGCGCCGGCGCCGCCGGGCAGCGCCACTTCGCGCTCCTCGCTGAGCACCGGCACCGGCGCCTCGGGGCTGACCCGCGTCACCCGGCCGTGGATGTAGCGGTCGAGCATGAGATCGCCGATCACCAGCACGCTGGCATGGGCAAAGCGGGCAACCGACCCGGCCGGGTCTTCGGGTTCGCTCGCGGCGGCTTGGGATGCTGGCGGGACGCCAGCCGGGCGCTCGTTCATGAAGGCTGCCGTACCAACTGCGCGCCGGGGGCGCAAGCAAGCGCGACGCGGATCACGCCCCACGGATCAGGCCCCACGGATCAGGCCCCACCGATCAGGCCCCACGGATCAGACCCCACGGATCAGACTGGGGGCGCGCTCGCGTCGCGCGCCCGCCGCCGGCGCGCGCGCCATACCCACAAGCCGGCCCCCGCGAGCAGCAGCAGCACGATGGCGAGGTCCATCCGGTGCAGCACGGCGCGCAACTGGGGGTCGTTGTCCCAGGCGCGCCCCAGCCGGTAGCCGATATAGGCCAGGCCGAAGCACCACGGCCAGGACCCGAGGAAGGTGTAGAGCTGGAACCGCCCCATCGGCATGCGCGCGATCCCGGCGGGCAGGGCGATGAAGGTGCGGACCACCGGCAGCATTCGCCCGATCAGCACCGTGACCGACCCGAAGCGGACGAAGAACGCCTCCGTCCGCGCCAGTTCGTGCCGCTCGAACCAGACGTAGCGGCCCCAGCGCTCGATCGCCGGCCGTCCGCCGAAGAAGCCCACCGCATAGGCCGCGGTGGAGCCGAGGTTGCAGCCGATCGCCCCGGCGGTGGCCACCAGGACCAGGTCGAACCGCCCGGTCGAGGCAAGATAGCCCGCGAACGGCATGATGATTTCGGAGGGCAGCGGGATGCAGGCGGATTCGATCGCCATCAACCCGACGATGCCGCCGTAGCCGAGCACCGAGATGGACGCGACGATGAAGCCACTGAGGATGCCGAGGATGGAAATGACGGGAACTCCCTGAACCCGGCGCCCGTTCTGCCATGGCGCGCGCCCGCCCCGCCAGCCCCGCCCACGGCGATCGCATACCGCGTTCGCGCGCCGCGGCCGGTATTAGTTGGTATATCGTAACGATACCGGCGTGCGAAAGCGCCGCGCGCTCAGAACTCGGGCAGCGGGGTGCCCATCCGCAGCCGGAACAGCAGGTCCTCGTTGCGGCGGAACGGCAGCTTGCGCGGGCGGCAGCGGGGCGGGTGCGCGGGTGCCCCGGCCGGGTCGGTCCCGGCGTCGGGGTTCGCGGCGTCGGGGTTTGCTGTGTCGGGATTCTCTGCTTCGGGCGCCGGGGTGCGGCGCGGCGCGGCCAGGCAGGGCAGCGGCGGCATCGACAGTGCGTGGCACAGCGGGCGCAGCAGCCGCGCCAGCTGCGGGCGGGCCAGCAGCAGCGCGGTGACCTCGGGTTCCGACAGCAGCGCCATCAGTTGCGACACCGAGAAGGCGGTTGGCTGCATGAGCTTCACCAGCCAGCCGCGCCCGCGCGGCAGGTTCGGCGCGTCGGCCAGCACGCCGGTCCCTACCCTGGTTTCCTCGGGCCGCGGGTGCGGTGCGACGGGCTTGCGCGGGGCGCGGGGGGTGTTCTCCCTACGGCGCGGCGGGACGGTGGCGCGGGCGAGGAACCGCCCCGCCCAGTGCCGGATCCGGTTATAGATCAGGATCGTGAGCGGTCCGTTGCGCAGCTGCATGACCCCCTGCTCGGCGACGATCTCGTACAGCAGCGCGATGATCCGCGAAAAGCGGTCGGCCATGGCGGGGGAGAGGGTGAGCGGCACGCCGGGACGTGTAGGGGATTTGGCCCACGCATGTCAAGGATAATGTTCCCATCGCGGCGGTCCGACGCCGGCCTGGTTCCGAGGCGCGTCGCTTGCCCTCCGAACGCGGCCGAATGCGATTGCCCCGCCAGCCCCGCCCCCGCGCTCCGGACGATCAGCCGCGCCGCGCGGGCGCCGCGGCCCGCACCGCCACGAAGGCGCCGGTGCCGAAGCCCGGCAGGATCGGTTCCCGTTCGGTGACCTCCGCCAGCGGACCGGCCAGGGTCTGGCGCCAGTCGCAGGTGCCGAACCCGGCGCCGGCCAGCAGGTCGCGGACCTCGGTGGCGGAGAAGAACGTCGCCTCGCGGTAGAACACGCTCTTTTCCCGGTGGTCGAGATAGAACTGCCCGAGCGGGGTGGCGCGGTCGATGAAGCCGATCACCGCCGCGCCGTCCGGGCGCAGCACCCGCCGCGCCTCGGCCAGCATCCGCCGCGGGTCGTCCACGAAGCAGATGGTGGTGACGATCAGCACGTGATCGAAGGCGCCGTCGCGGAACGGCAGCGCCTCGGCGGTGCCGCGCACGCACAGGATGCCGCGCGCGCGCGCCTGCGCCAGCATTGCCTCCGCCGGGTCGATCCCCACCGCCACGCCGAGCGGGGCGGCGAACCGCCCGGTGCCAACGCCCACCTCCAGTGCGAAGCCGGGTGTCGGCATCAGCTCGTACAGCGCCGCCATCTCGGCCGAATAGGCCGCTGCGTGGTCGGGGAACCACTGCTCGTAGCGCGGCGTTTCAGCCTCGAAGACGGCGCTGCGGGCCATGCGCGCTACTCTGCCGGTGCCTGCCGGCCGTTGATGCGCTCGAGCCGCCGATCGTGGCCGAGCGCCAGCAGGATCAGCGCCGGGATCGCCACCGCCCCGGCCAGCGCGAGCAGCGCGATCGTGTCACTGCCGGTCGCGTCCTTGATCAGCCCGAAGATATAGGGGCCGAAGAACCCCCCGAGATTGCCCACCGAGTTGATGAGCGCGATGCCGCCCGCCGCGGCGGTGCCGGACAGCATGGCGGTGGGCAAGGTCCAGAAGGTCGGCGCGATGCTCATCTGCCCGACCGCGGTGAAGATCAGCGCGATCATCATCGCCACCGGATGGCCTTGCAGCAGCACGCAGGCCACCAGCCCCACCGCCGTGAGTCCGCAGGCGGCGGCGACATGCTTGTTGCGCTCGCCGGTGCGGTCGGAGTGCCAGCCCCAATAGATCATCCCCATGCCGGCGAATACGAAGGGCAGCGCGCTCAGCACGCCGGTCATGCCATAGCCGACGCCGAACGCCTTGATGATCTGCGGCAGGAAGATCAGCAGCCCGTAGTTCGATACGTTCTGCCCGAAATAGACCAGCGTCAGCCACCAGACGCGCGGGTTCCGCAATGTCTCGCCCAGCTTGTAGTCGTGCACGGCCTCGCGCTGCGCCTGCTCGGAATCGAGCCGGGCGGCCAGCCAGGCGCGCTGCTCGGGACGCAGCCACAGCGCGTCGCGCGGGTGGTCGGTCAGCAGCGCCAGCACGACGAAGCCCATGATGAGCGCCGGCACCGCCTCGACGATGAACAGCCACTGCCAGCCGGCCAGCCCCAGCGCGCCGTGCAGCCGCAGCAACTGGCCGGAGACGATCGGTCCGACGATCAGCGAGATCACGCTCGCGGACTGAAAGATCGCCACCATGCGGGAGCGGTAGGCGGAGGGGAACCACCAGGTGAGATACAGGATGATCCCCGGATAGAACCCGGCTTCGGCGAGGCCGAGGGCGAAGCGCACCGAATAGAAGCTCCAGCCGTTCCAGACGAAGGCGGTCAGCGCGGAGATCATGCCCCAGGTGATCAGGATGCGGGTGATCCAGACCCGCGCGCCCACCTTGTTCAGGATCAGGTTGCTCGGCAGCTCGAACAGGAAGTAGCCGATGAAGAAGATGCCGGCGCCGAAGCCGAACACCGCCTCGGAGAAACCGAGGTCCTTGTTCATCGTCAGGCCGGCGAAGCCGACGTTCACCCGGTCGAGATAGGCGCAGAAATAGCCGAGCATCAACAGCGGCATCAGCCGCCAGGCGACGTGACGGATCGTCTCCCGTTCCAGTGCGTCGGGTGCGGCCGTGCCGGCCGGGGTGAAGTCGGGCACCGGTTTGCCCTCCCGCTGTTACGAGGGAAAAAACTGCGCCGCGCCGCGACGGGGCGTGTTGACGCAGATCAAGTTTTTCGCCGAAGCGCCTCGACCCGGCCATGCGGGGCGGGCATGTTTGCCTTCCCTTTGCCCTGCCGCAGGAGCGAGCCCGCCCCATGAGCTTTGAACCGCCCCGTTTCGACTTCTCGATCCCCGTCCGCGTCAACCTGTCCTCCGACACCCAGACGCGGCCCACCGCCGGCATGCGGGCGGCGATGGCGGCGGCAGAGGTGGGGGACGAGCAGGGCGGATCGGACCCCACCGTCTGGGCGCTGTGCGATCGGGTGGCGGCGCTGCTCGGCAAGGAAGCGGCGATGTTCCTGCCGTCCGGGACCATGTGCAACCAGGTCGCGCTCGCCACCCACTGCCGGCCGGGCGACGAAGTGCTGGCGCACGAATCGGCGCATATCCTGACCAGCGAGGCCGGCGCGCAAAGCGCCATCGCCGGCATCCTGGTGCGGGGCCTGCCCGGCGCGCTCGGGCAGTTCGACGTGGCGGCGCTGGAGGCGGCGTATCGCCCGCCCGGCCGCTACAGCCCGCCGCAAACGCTGGTGGAGGTGGAGCAGACCGCCAACCGCGGCGGCGGCGCCTGCTGGAGCCTGCCGGCGCTGAACGCGGTGGCGGACTGGGCCCACGCGCATGGCATGGCGACGCATATGGACGGGGCGCGGCTGCTGAACGCGGCGGTGGCGATGGGCGTACCCGCCGCCGAGCAGGCGGCGGGGTTCGACAGCGTATGGCTGGATTTCACCAAGGGCCTCGGCGCGCCGGTGGGGGCGGTGCTGGCCGGATCCTCGGCGTTCATCGGCGCCGCCTGGCGCTGGAAGCAGCGGCTCGGCGGCGCGCTGCGCCAGGGCGGCATCTGCGCCGCGGCGTGCCTCTATGCGCTCGATCACCACATCGAGCGGCTGGCGGAGGACCATGCGAACGCGCGCCTGCTGGCCGGCGGCATGGCGCAGATTCCGGGGCTGGGGGTCGAGCCGGTGGAAACCAACCTGGTGTTTTTCGATACCAGGGCGAGCGGCCTGACCGCCGCCGCGTTTGCCGCCCGACTGCGCCCGCGCGGCGTGCTGATTTCGGTGACCGACCGCTGGCGCGCCCGCGCCTGCCTGCACCTCGACGTCAGCGCGGCGCAGGTGGACGAGGCGCTG
>JAJZVS010000029.1 GCA_021845555.1 Pseudomonadota bacterium | reverse complement strand
GATCAGCCCGGCCACCGCCGCCGGCACCGCGAGCGCGTTATAGCCCAAAGCGAGGCCCAGGTTCTGCCGCATCGCGCCGCGCGCCCGCCGCGCCAGCGCCACCGCCTCGGCCACCGGCGCGAGGCCGGCGCCCTGGAACACGAGATCCGCCACCGTCTGGCTGATATCGGCGGCAGTGGCCGGGGAGGCCGAGACCAGCGCCGCCGCCAGCGCGGGACTGTCGTTCAGCCCGTCGCCCACCATCAGCACGTGCCGGCCCGCGGCCGCCCAGGCTTCCACCGCGGCCACCTTGTCCACCGGGGACAGCCCGGCCCGCCAGTCGGCGATGCCGACCTCGGCGGCCAGAACCGCGACCGCCGCCGCGCCGTCCCCTGACAGCAGATGCACCGCGAGGCCCATGCGCCGCAGCCGGGCAATGGTGGCGGCGGCATCCGCGCGCGGGCGCTCGGCGAAGCCGAAGCGGACCGGGGCGGCGCCCGGCCGGGTCAGCCACAGTTCCGGCCCCGCCGCCGCCCCGGCCGGCGCGGCGGCGGCGATGCCGCAGAAGGCGCGGCTGCCGAGCCGGGTCTCGCCGTCCGGGCCGGGCAGCGCCAGGCCGGCGCCCGGGTGCTCGACCACGCTGGTAGCCGCGACTACCGGGGGCGCGGCCGAGGCCAGCGCGCGCGCCAGCGGATGGCGACTGGCCGCGGCCAGGGCGGCGGCGACCGCCAGGGCGGCCCGGTCCTCCGCCGCCACCGGTTCCAACGCCAGGGCGGGTTCGCTCAGGGTGCCGGTCTTGTCGAACACGACGGTATCGACCTCGGCCAGCCGTTCCAGCGCGGTGGCCGATTTCAGCAGCATGCCTTCGCGGAACAGCCGGCTGGCGGCGATCACCTGCACCGCCGGCACCGCCAGCCCGACCGCGCAGGGGCAGGTGACGATCAGCACCGCCGCCGCGATCAGCAAAGCCTGGCCGGCCGAGGCGCCGCCCAGCACCACCCAGCCCAGGAACGCCCCCAGGGCGGTCGCGTGCACCGCGGGGACGTAGGCGCGCGCGACCCGGTCGGCCAGCACGACGAAGCGTCCGCGCCGCGCCTCGGCGGCCTCGATCAGGCGCACGCATTCGGCGAGCAAGGTGCCCGCGCCGGTCGCGGTCGCGCGCACGGTCAGCGCCGCGCCCAGGTTCAGCGTGCCGGCGAACACGGGCGTGCCCGGCGCGGCGGCGACCGGCAGGCTCTCCCCGGTGACCAGGCTGGCATCCAGGGTGGAGGCGCCCTGTTCCACCACGCCGTCGATGCCGATGCGCTCGCCCATCCCCACCAGCACGCGCTCGCCCGGCGCGACCTGTTCCTGCGCCCGGCGGGTGATGCCGCCGTCGGCGCCGAGCACCGCGACGTCGGCGCCGCGCAAGGTGAGCAACTGTTCGGCGGTGGCGCGCGCCTTGCCGCGCGCCTGATGGTCCAGCACCCGCCCGACCAGCAGGAAGAACAGCAGCATCAGCGCGGATTCGTAATAGGTATGCGCGCCACCGGCGAAGGTGTCGGCCAGGCTGATGCCGGCAACCAGCCCTATGCCAAGGCTGATCGGCACGTCCATGTTGGTGCGCCCGCGCCGCAGCACGGCGAAAGCGGAGGCGAAGAACGGCCGGCCCGCCAGCACGATCGCCGGCAGCGACAGCAGCGCCGTGACCCAGTGCAACAGGGAGCGCGTGGCCGGCCCCATGTCGCTCATCGCCCCGGCCCATTCGCCGATCGAGATCAGCATCACGTTGCCGGCGGCGAAGCCGGCGATGCCGAGCGCGCGCAACAGCTGCTTGCCGCTGCGGTCGGACGCCGCCGACAGCGCGGCGGGATCGAACGGGATCAGCCGGTAGCCCAGCGCCTCGATCCGGCCGACCAGGGTTGCGGCGTCGGCGGCGGCGCCGCGCCAGACCAGGCGCAGCCGGCGGGTGGTCATGTTGACCCGGCCGGTGAGCACGGCGGGTTCGCGGCCGAGCACGGATTCGATCAGCCAGACGCAGGCGCCGCATTGCAGCCCGTCGATCGCCAGGGCGAGTTCGCAGGTGCCGTCGTCGTTGGTCTGGATATGGCGCAGCAGGTCCTGGCGCGCGCCGGCGTCGGGTTCCGGGCGCGGGGCGCGCAGGCCGGGATCGAGCAGGCGCTGGCGGTAGTAGCGGCCGAGGCCGAGGCCCTGGATGGTTTCGAACGCCGCCGCGCAGCCCGCGCAGCAGAACCGCCGGCCCGGCGGCGCCGGCGCGCCGCAATGGACGCAGGTGGCGGCGTCTTGCGCGACCGCGGGCGCGTCGCGCCCGACGGCGACCGCGGGTGCGTCGCGCCCGACTGCGACCGCGCTCATCTGGCGGTCTGCGGCACAAGCTCCTCGACGATCAGCTGCCGGTCGATGGCGTACACGTGGCCCGCGGCGTGGATCGTCAACGCCACCTGCCACTGGCCGCGCGCCAGCGGCAGGACGGCCCGGAATGCGCCGCCGGGCCGCGGCAGCATGGCCAGGTGCTGCGTTTCGCGCGGACCCACAGGCCGCTCCGCCACCGCCTGGGCCGTCGCCCCGGGCAGCGGCTTGCCGTCCGGCCCGGCCAGCGCGACGCCGAGGTGTCCGGCGGAATCGACGCCGAGCGTCACGTGCCAGCCCAGCGCCTTCTGCTTCGCCGCGGCGTGCAGCATCTCGTTGAAGCTGTTGCTGAGGTCGAACCCGTCCTCCCCGGCCTGGCCGGGGAAGGTGGCGAGCGCGGCCCAGATCATCCCGGCGTTGACGAGGATCACCAGGGCCAGCGAGGCGGCGATCGCCCAGGGAAACCAGTCCCAGGCCGAACGCGGCCCGCGCCGGCGGGGGGGGGTGGTGCTGCTGCTCATGGGCCGCCTCCGACATAGGCCGCGGGTCCGAAGAAGGCGGCCGCGTAGGTGGTTTCATCCCCCGTGGCCGGATCGCGCAGCACGAAGGTGATCGGCCGGCGCGCCGCGGGCGGAGCGTTGGGGGGGGCGATCACCAGCACGCGGAAATCGGCGATCGAGTCCGCCTTGACCGGCAGGGTCAGCGCGGCATGCCGCTCCTGCGGCGCGGTGCCGTTGGCCAGCCGCGCGCCGGGCAGGCCGCGCACCGTCAGCACGAAGGGCGCCGCCAGCTGGGTGCGGTTGGTCAGGTTCACCGTGTAGCCGTTGCGCAGGCCGCCATCCGGCAGCGGAACGAACAGCGGCGCGCGGTCGTGTTCGGCGTCCATCGCGATCGGCGCGCGCAGCAGCAGCGCCACCAGCATCGCCGTACCCGCGACCGCGAGCGCGCCGAAATAGATCATGGTGCGCGGGCGCAGCAGGCGGAAGCTGACGGAACGGCCTTCCTGCTTGGCTTTCTGATCGGCCAGCGTGTCCCAGGCGATCAGCCCTTTCGGCCGGCCGGTGACCTCCATCACATGGTCGCAGGCGTCGATGCACAGGCCGCAGTTGATGCATTCGAGCTGGATGCCGTCGCGGATGTCGATGCCCATCGGGCAGGCGGTGTAGCAGGCGGCGCAATCCACGCAGTCCCCGGCGGGGGGCGCGCCCGGATCCCGCTTACCGCGCGCCCGCGGCTCGCCGCGCCAGGCCTGATAGGTGGTGGTCAGGCTCTGCTCGTCCAGCATCGCGGACTGGAAGCGCGGCCAGGGGCACATGTAGGTGCAGACCTGCTCGCGGCCCCAGCCGGCCAGCGCGTAGGTGGTGAAGGTGAACAGACCGGTGAAGAAATAGGTCGCGCCCGGCGCGGTGCCGGTCCAGAACTCGCGGGTGATGGTGGGGGCGTCACCGAAATACATGATCCAGGCGCCGCCGGTCCAGAACGCGAAGAACAGCCAGATCGCGTGCTTCGCGCTCTTGCGCCAGAGCTTGTCGAAGCTCAGCGGCCCGGCGTCGCGCTTCATGCGGTCGTTGCGATCGCCTTCGATCTCGCGCTCGAACCACATGAACAGGTCGGTCCAGACCGTCTGCGGACAGGAGTATCCGCACCACACGCGGCCGAACAGCGAGGTGACCAGGAACAGCGCCACCGCGGCAACGATCAGCGTGCCGGTCAGCAGGTAGATGTCCTGCGGCCAGAACTCCAGCCCGAAGAAATAGTACCGGCGGCTGGCGACATCGAGCAGCACCGCCTGGGTGGGCCGGCCCGGGCCGCGGTCCCAGCGCAGCCAGGGCAGCAGGTAATAGACCGTCAGGCAGAACGCCAGCACCGCCCATTTGATGCGGCGCATCTTCCCCTTGACCGCTTTGGCATAGACCCGGACGCGGCTGGCGTAGAGGTGATCGCCGCCCAGGTCCTTTTCCAGCTGGACCCGGCGCTCGTGAACCCGCGACATACCCGCCACCCTACTGACCGCCGCCCAGATCGTGCACGTAGATCGTCACCGCCTTGATGGTCGCGGGATCGAGCCGCTGGTTCCAGTTCGGCATCACCCCCATGCGCGGGTCGGTCACCTGGCGCACGATGGCGGCGCGGAAATCGCCGTAGAGATGCACATGGCTCGCCAGCCGCGGCGCGCCGAACGCCGGATTGCCCTGGCCCTCCGGACCGTGACAGACGGCGCAGTTGGCGGCGAAGATCTTGGCGCCGGGGGCGATGTCCTCCCCCTTGGTGGGATGGCCGTAGAAGTTGGACCAGACGAAGCTCGCCACCTGCTGGATCTGCTCCGGTTTCAGCATGCCGCTCTTGCCGAAGGGGGGCATCTGGCTGTCGCGCGCCTTCGGATCGCCGCTGCGGATGCCGTAGGTGACCGTCCGCTGGATCGCGTCCAGCGTGCCGCCCCAGATCCAGGCGCCGGCGGCCAGCGCCGGGTAGCCGATCCGCCCTTCCCCGCCCTGGCCGTGGCAGGGTTGGCAATTGTTGGCGAAGGTGCTCGCGCCCGCGATCTCCGCCACCTGCATCAGCCGCGGGTCCTTTTCGATCGCGCTGAACGGTTCCGCGGCGATCTTCTTCATGTAGATGTCGCGCTTCGCATCGACCTCGGCCACCTCGTGCGCCACATGGGATCGCGAGGAATAGCCGAGCAGGCCGTGGAAATACCCCGACCCGTACGGCACCGAGGGATAGGCCACCATGTAGCCGATCCCCCAGACGATGCTGGCGAGCCAGACATAGACCCACCATTTCGGCAGCGGCGTGTTGAGCTCCCTGATGCCGTCCCATTCGTGCCCGGTGGTCTCGGTGCCGGTCACGGAGTCCTTTTCGATCTTGCCGGGCATCAGCGGTCGTCCTCGAACGGGATTTGGCCGTGGCGCTCGATGGAGTCCTTGCGGCCGGGCCAGTAGGTGGTGAGCGAGATGGCGACGAACACCGCGAACATCGCGATGGTGCCGGCGATCTCGATCCGGGCCAGAATGCTCATTGCCGCTCCTGCGCCGGGGTGACGTCCTTGAAATCGACCATGGTGCCGAGCACCTGCAGATAGGCCACCAGCGCGTCAAGCTCGGTCGGGTGCCCGTTGCCGGGCACCACATGGGCACCGTGGTAGCGCTTCTCCAGCGCGGAATGATCGGCAGACGGATCGTCCTGGGCACGCAGATCGGCCTCGGCCTGGGCGAGATCGGCCTTGGTGTAGGGCACGCCGACCTCGATGTTGGTCTTCATCCGCGCCAGCAGGTCGCGCGTCTCGAGCGGGGTGCGCGCCAGGAAGGCGAAATCCGGCATGAGCGATTCGGGCACCAGCCGCCGCGGATGCTCGAGATGGGCATACATCCAGGCGTCCGAATACTTGCCGCCCACCCGGGCCAGATCGGGGCCGATGCGCTTCGATCCCCACTGGAACGGATGGTCGTACATGCTCTCGGCGGCCAGGGAGTAGTGGCCGTAGCGGGCCACGTCGTCGCGCAGCGTGCGGATCATCTGGCTGTGGCAGAGATAGCAGCCCTCGCGGACATAGATGTCGCGTCCGCGCAGTTCGAGCGGCGAGTAGGGGCGCACCCCCTGCACATGCTCGACGGTGGTTTCGATCGTGAACAGCGGCACGATCTCGACGATGCCGCCGATGGTGACGGTCAGCAGCGCGAGCACGAGCAGCACGATGGCGTTGCGCTCGATGAAGGCATGAGAGAGACGCATGATCTATTCCCCCGCCACGACGGCGCCGGCGGGCAGTCCGATCGCGACCGGGGTCGCGCGCGGCGCCTCGGTGCTCGGGCTGTTCACCGTCATCCAGAGGTTATAGATCATCAGTACCGCCCCGATCGTGAACAACACCCCGCCGATCATGCGCAGCACCATGAACGGGTGCTCGGCCACCACGACCTGAACGAACGAATATTTCAGGAACCCGAACCGGTCGTAGGCGCGCCACATCAGACCTTCCATCAGGCCCGCGACCCACATCGAGGCGATGTAGAACACGATCCCGAGCGTGGCGATCCAGTAGTGCCAGGCCGCCAGACGCACCGAATAGAGTCCCTTCCGGCCCCACAGATTGGGCACCAGATAATAGAGCGCGCCGAAGACGATGAACGCGACCCAGCCCAGCGTGCCGGAATGGACGTGGCCGATCACCCAGTCGGAATAATGCACCAGCGCGTTGACGCTGCGGATCGACATCGCCGGTCCCTCGAACGTCGCCATGCCGTAGAAGCCGACCGCGGTGACCGAGAAGCGCAATCCGGGATCGGTGCGCAGCTTGTCCCAGGCGCCCGACAGCGTCATCAGCCCGTTGATCATGCCGCCCCAGGAGGGCATCCACAGCATGATCGAGAACGCCATCCCGAGCGTCTGCGTCCAGTCCGGCAGCGCGGTCCACAGCAGGTGATGCGGGCCGGCCCAGATGTAGATGAAGATCAGCGCCCAGAAATGCACGATCGACAGCCGGTACGAATAGATCGGCCGGTTCGCCGCCTTGGGGATGAAGTAGTACATCATCCCGAGGAACGGCACCGTCAGGAAGAACCCGACCGCGTTATGGCCGTACCACCACTGTACCATCGCGTCCTGCACGCCGGAGAACCACGAATAGCTCTTGGCGCTGTAGGGGGAGATCGGGATGCCGAGGTTGTTGACGATCACCAGCAGCGCGATGGTGATGATGAAACTGAGGTAGAACCAGTTCGCCACGTAGATGTGCGGTTCCGCGCGCCGCATCAGCGTGCCGAGGTAGATCAGCAGGTAGCACACCCACACCAGCACCAGCAGCAGGTCGAGATGCCACTCGGGCTCCGCGTATTCGCGGCTCTTGCTGAATCCCATCAGGTAGCTGGTGGCCGCCAGCACGATGAAGATCTGGTAGCCCCAGAAGACGAAATTGGCCAGCGCGTCGCCGCCCCAGAGCCGCGCGCGGCAGGTGCGCTGCACGACATAGAAGGAGGTGCCGATCAGCGCCGAGCCGCCGAAGGCGAAGATCGCCGCCGAGGTGTGCACCGGGCGCAGCCGGCCGAAGTTCAGATAAGGCGCGATGTTCAGCTGCGGCCAGGCGAGTTCGGAGGCGATATAGACGCCGACCAGGAACGCCGCGATCGCCCAGAACAGGCAGGCGATGACGAATTTCTTCACCACCGCGTCGTTGTAGAGCACCGGCCCGCCCGGCAGCGCGTGCTCACTCATGGCCGCCCCTCCGCGCCGCCAGCGCCGCGTCGCGGCGGTCGTAATGGCGCCGCAGCAGGCCGAAATCGAACATGACGGCAAAACCGGCCAGCACCATGCCGAACAGATACATCTCGTCGTCCCAGGCGCGGGCGATCAGCAGCAGGCCGAGCAGGCCCAGCACAGCTACCATCAGCCCGACGATGACGTCGCTTGGCTCGAGATCCATGCGTTACTCCCCTGTGGCCGGGGGCCCCTTGCCGCACCGCACCTGTCGCCGCCAACGTGTCCGCCGGATGAAAATCTGGCATTGATCCAGATCAATGCGGCCGACATGTCCGAGCGTTCAACGAGGACACTCGATGCCACAGCCCCCGATGAGACCCCGATGAGCGCCGGCCTGTCCCTGATCGGCGCCCTGTGCAGCCCGGCGGCGCGCCAGGGCAGCCTCGTGCTGGGCCTGCTGGTCGCCGGCGCGGCCGGGGGGCCGATGCACTGCGCGCCGATGTGCGGCGGGTTCGTGCTCGGCCAGGCGGCGGACCGGATGGCGCGGCTGCCGGCGGCGGCGCTGTGCGAGCGGCGGCGGATCACCGGCGCGCTGCTGCTGCCCTATCATCTGGGGCGGATGCTCACCTATGCGGGACTCGGCGCGCTGGCGGCGGGATCGGCCGCGGTGCTCGGCCGGGCGCCTTGGTTCGGCGGCGTCTCGGCGGCGCTGCTGGCACTGGCGGGGCTGCTGTTCCTGGGTCTGGCGGCGCGGCGGGTGGCACCGTTGCTGCCCCCGGCCCGACGGCCGTGGGCGGCCGGGCGTCTGGCAGGCGGGCGGCTGGCAGGCGGGCGGCTGGCGCGCGCGCTGGCGGCGCTGGAGCGGTCGCCGCCGGCCTGGGGGCGGCTGGTCGCGCGGTTGGTCGCGCAGTTCCCTGGGCGCATCGCCGGGCGGTCGCTGCCGAGCGGGCTGCTGCTCGGCCTGACGCTGGGGTTCCTGCCGTGCGGGTTCCTGTATGCGGCGCTGACCGCCGCGGCAGCCAGCCTCGATCCGCTGACCGGCGCGGTCGGGATGGCGGCTTTCGCGCTCGGCACCGTGCCGGCGCTGGTCGTGGTCGGGCTGGCGGGGCAGGCGGCCGGGCGGCGCTGGCAGGCGGGACTGGCCCGGCTGTCGCCGGCGGTGCTGGCGGCCAACGCGGCGGTGCTGCTGGTGCTGGCCTGGCAGGCGGCGTAGCGGCGGGGGCGGGCTGACAGGAGCGCCGGCGGCGGCTACAACGGCGCCGCTGGGCCGAGCGGTCCCGCGCGCGAGTGGCGAAATGGTAACCGCAGGGGTCTCAAACACCCCCGGAGGCAACTCCTTGCCGGTTCGAGTCCGGCCTCGCGCATTCCCCCCCCCCCGGCGCCTTCACGCGGCGCCCGGTCCCGCAACCCGCCGGCGTCCCGCTGCTATTGCACCAGCTTCAGCACGGCCGGCTGCGGCGCGGGAGGGGAAGCCGCGGGGGCCAGCGCGCCGCCCTCGGTGGCGGCGAGGAAGCGGAGGCAGCAGACCCGGAGGAAGGACGCGAAATTGCCCGTCTCGCCGCGACATTCCGTCAGCTCCCCGTGCAGCTTGGCAATGAGCTGATTGGTCGTCACGCCCTCATGCCCGGCGATCTCCTGGAGCGCGTTCCAGAACGCGTTCTCCATCCTGATCGTCGTGATGACGCCGTGGATTCGCAACGATCTGGTCCGGGATTCATACATGATTGGATCGGTGTTGACGTAGATGCCGCACATGCTGGCCGCTCCTGTCCGTTCGGTCCTCGCGGGGCGAGCCTATCACCGTACGTTCCCGCGGGGCTATCGTCGCGGGCAACGCGCGCAAGGGCTGCCGCCGCGGACGGGGGGCCGGCGCGCAGCGCGCCGGCCCCCTGGCCCGGTGTTGCGCTCAGATCGCGCCCTTCCGCATCTGCTCCGCGATATGATCGGCCTGGCGAAGCGCCAGGGTCACGATCGTCAGGGTCGGGTTCTCGGCCGCGCCGGTGGTGAACTGGCTGCCGTCCGAGATGAACAGATTCGGGATGTCATGGGTCTGGCCGAAGCTGTTGCAGACGCCATCGGCGGGCTTTGCGCTCATGCGGCAGGTGCCGAGGTTGTGGGTCGAGGGATAGGGCGGCACGCGATAGGTCTGCCGAGCGCCGGCGGCCCGATACACTGCCTCTCCCCGTTCGAATCCATAGTCGCGCATCGCCAGATCGTTGGGATGGTCGTCGGAATGGACGTTCGCCACCGGGATACCGAACTGGTCCTTCACGTCATGGTTGAGCGTGATGCGGTTGGTCTCCCGCGGCATGTCCTCGCCGACGATCCACATCCCGGCAGTGTGCGCGTACCCGTCCATGGCGCGCGCGAAGTCCGCTCCCCAGGCGCCAGGGTTGAGGAAGGCGGCGTAGAACGGAAGGCCAAGCGAAATAGTCTCCATATGGAAACCGCCGACGAAGCCCCGCGAGGGATCGAACCGCGATTCGTCGCTGATGATCCCGGCCATCGTGGTGCCCTTGTACATCTCCACCTTGTGATCGAACACGGCATAGACCGAGGCGGTGGTGTGGCGCATGTAGTTGCGCCCGACTTGGCCGGACGTGTTGGCCAGACCGTCGGAGAACTTCGCGGAGGCGGAGTTCAGCAGGAGCCGCGGCGTCTCGATCGAGTTGCCGGCCACCGCCACCGCACGCGCCTTCTGGCGCTGCAGCTTGCCCGCGGCGTCGTGATAGAGCACGGCGGTGACCTTGCCCGCCTTGTCGTGCTCGATGCGGACGACCTGGGATTCGGGGCGCAGTTCAAGATGGCCGGTGGCCTGGCCTTCGGGGATTTCCGTGTACAGGGTGGACCATTTCGCCCCGAAACGGCAGCCCTGGAAGCAGAACCCGCGCTGGAAGCAGTGCGTACGCCCGTCGCGGGCCGCGCTGTTGATGGCCATATGGCCGGTGCTGCACTCCTTGTAGCCGAGCTTGCTGGCCCCGGCGTACATCACCTTGAAATTGTTGTTGCCTGGCAGACCTGCGATCCCGTGCGTCCGGGTCACGCCCATCTTGTCCTCGGCCCGGGTGTAATAGGGATCGAGTTCCACCCGCGTCAGCGGCCAGTCCAGCAGATTGGCGCCCGGCAGATTGCCGTAGGTGGTGCGGGCCTTGAACTCGTGCGGCTGGATGCGCAGCGACGCCCCCGCCCAATGCACCGAGGTGCCGCCCACCGTCTTGCAGATCCAGGCCGGCAGGTTGGGAAAGTCGCGCGCCACCCGCCAGCTGCCCGATGTCGTGCGCTTGTCGAGCCAGGCCAGCTGGCCGAACGATGCCCATTCATCCGGCAGGAACTCGCCGCGCGAGGTCAGTTTGCCGGCTTCGAGCACGACCACGTCGATGCCCTTCTTCGCGAGTTCGGCGGCCAGAGTGCCGCCGCCGGCGCCCGAGCCGATCACCACCATCACCTGCGCGTCGTCGAGCGAAAACGTCTTCTTGTTGCCGATATCGGGCATGGAATCCTCCTGCTTGATCTTGGGGCTGAACGCGAACCGAAATGCAGGCTCAGGCCTTCGGGATCGGTCCGCTGGCCGCGGCGGGCGGGTTGGGCAGCCACTTCAGGTCGTTGAAACCTTTGTACAGGTAGCCATCGTTTCCCTTCTTGCCGCCATAGCCGAAATGCGCGAACGCCATGTCGTTGTTATAGAGCGCTACCACCGCCGTGCTGCGCACCAGGGTGAAGAACGGCGTTCCCTGTAACGACACGACATCGACTTCCTGCAACGGCTTCGCGCGCTTGAGCCAGTCGCCGGAGCCGATCGCATCGAGCTGCGCGACGCCGTGCGCCAAGGTTGTTTTGGTTGCGGCATCCGCGGATGCCTTGCTGTCGAGTTCCTTCACCACCAGCGCGTAGACGGCATCCTCCAGATGCGGATGCGGGTAGAGATGGCGCGTGAAGGCCAGGAGGACGGCGCCCTGGTGGCTGGACAATCCCTTCATCTCCAGCGCCCACGACCGGCTCGGCGCCAGCGCGGCCAGTGCCGAGGACAGGGCCAGAGTGCCAGTCAGCAGGCCGGTGGCGTGCAGCAGGCCGCGACGGGTGGGCGCGATCGGGGCGCCGGACGCGACGGGCGCCTCTGTCCCGGCGGGGTCGCGATCGGAAACGACGGGCGATTCCATGGTTCGTTCCTTCCCTTTGGAAAAATCCGGCCTGCGTGCTCGCAGCGCCGATGGTGGCCGGCGGAAAATGCTATCGGTAGTGGCCATGACGCTCGAGGACCTCGATCTTGTAGCCATCGGGATCCTGCAGAAAGAAATAGCGCGCGATCAGTTCGCCCGCGGCACCATGGAATTCCTTCGGATCCCCGGGCGCCAGCCCGAGATCGTGCAGGCGGCGTCGGGCGGCCGCGGCGTCATCGACGCAGAAGGCCACGTGGCCGTAGCCGTCGCCAAGCGCATAGGGCTCCGCGCGGCCGCGATTCCACGTCAGCTCGAGCTCGGCGTCGCTTTCCTCGTTGCGCAGATAGACCAGGGAGAAATCCGGAAAATCGAGCCGGTGCGAGACCTCGAGGCCGAAAGCCTCGTGGTAGAATCGCATCGATCGATCGAGATCCAGGACCCGGATCATGGTATGGATGAATTTCGCCATCGACGCCCTCCCACGGACATATTATGGGTCGCGCGGCGCGGGCGGGTAATAGGTCTCTATTACCTGGCGCGGTAAATTCCCGTTCCCCAGTCGGCCGGCGCCGAATCCAGCAGCGGCGCCACGAACGCCGCCAGGTCCCCGCCGGGGAACAGCACCCCGCGCATCCCCGCCGCCGCCGCGGCCGCCACATCGCTCGGCTGGTCGCCCACCATCACGCAGCGCGCGGGGTCGAGTTCCCAGGCGCGGATCAGGTCGAGGATCATCCCCGGCGCCGGCTTGCGCCAGTCGCTGGCGTGGCGATAGGCGGCCAGCGGCGCCTCGGGGTGGAACGGGCAGTAGCGCCAGTCGTCGATCGTGCCGCCGGCGGCGCGGGCTTCCTCGCCCACCCAGTCCAGCAGCGCCGGCACCGCGGATTCGGGGTACATCCCGCGCGCCACGCCGGACTGGTTGGTGACCACGAACACGTGCCAGCCGGCCGCGGTCGCGGCCCGCAGCGCGGCCAGCGCGCCTGCCATCCACTCCCAGCGCTCGCGCGTGCCGACATAGCCGTGGTCGTGGTTGAGCACCCCGTCGCGGTCCAGGAACAGCGCCGGCCGGTGCAGTCGCGCCGGCAGTTCGGCGCGCGCGCGGGCGAGGTCCTCGGGGATGCCGATATCGATGAACCAGCCCGCGGCCTCCGTGCCGGTCAGCGCGCCGGCGGCGGCCAGGCGCGGCAGGATGTCCTGCTCCAGCGAGCAGACCGGCGCCAGATGCGCCAGCACGCGCCGGTCCAGCGCATACACCCCGGCGTTGATCAGGCCGGGGGTGGGGGCGGCGCTGTCCGGCCGGGCGCGGAAGGCGGCGATGCGGCCCGGCGGGGCGGTCTTAGCCAGCGTCACGGTGCCGTAGCGGGAGGCGTCCTCGGTCCGGCGCAGCAGCATCCGCCCCAGCACTTCGGGCGGGTCGGCGGCGGCCTCGGCCAGCAGGGCGGCGAGGTTGGTGTCGAACAGGCTGTCGCCGTTGCAGAGCAGGAACCGCTCGGCCAGCAGCGCGCGCGCGTGCAGCAGCGCGCCGCCGGTGCCGGCGGGGGCGGGCTCGTCGGAGAAGCGGATCGTCGCCGGCCGCGGCAGCGCCGCCGCCGCCGCCTCCACCGCCGCGTGCAGGGCGGGGGAGAGATGGCCGGCCAGAAGGACGAATTCCTCGATCCCGAAGCGCTGCGCCTCGCGCATCAGCCAGAACAGGAAGGGCTTGCCGCCCACCTCCAGCACCGGCTTGGGCGTGGTGGCGGTCAGCGCGCCGAGGCGGGTGCCGAGCCCGCCGGCCAGGATCGCGCATTGGCGGATCGGCGGGGGCGTCACGGGATCAGCCCGCGGCGGGGACGGGCGGCGCGAGTTCGGGGAACATCGCCCGCTCCACCAGCGCGCAGACGATATGCGCGGCGGTGATGTGAAGCTGCTGGATGATCGCGGTTTCGGTCGAAGGGGCGCGGAACAGGTGGGCGCAGCGGGTTTCCATCGCCGCCGCGCCCGGCCCGGCGCCGGTGAAGCCGAGGCAGATCACCCCGCCCTCCCGCGCCGCATCCAGCGCGCGCAGCACGTTGGGCGAGCGGCCGGAGGTGGAAATCGCCAGGAACACGTCGCCGGCGCGGCCGAGGCCGCGCACCTGGCGTTCGAACACGAATTCGTAGCCGTAGTCGTTGCCGGTGGCGGTGATGACCGAGCCGTCCACCGTCAGCGCCAGCGCCGGCAGCGGCGCGTGGTCGAACATCAGCCGGGAGATGAACTCCCCGGCGATGTGCTGGGAATCCCCCGCGCTGCCGCCGTTGCCCGCCACCAGCAGCTTGCCGCCGGCCCGCATGGCACCGGCGATGGTCTCGGCCATCGCGGCCAGCGTGGCCTGCGCCGCGGGGTCGGCGGCGAGCGCATCGAGCGCGGCGCGCGAACGGGCGAGATAGGCGGTGACGTAGGGCGGAATGGGGGCGTCCATGGCGCGAGTGGTGCCCGAAACCCGCGCGGAAGCCAAGCGTCTCGGCGCCGGCGGCAGGTGACGGTTTCGCTTTCCCGTTGCGCCCCGCTCACGAAGCGACCTATGCAGCAGGCGCCGCAGCCCGCACCGGACGCCATGGACCAGCCCGCTCCCGCCCCGCACGCCGACCTGCCCGAACGCCGCCTCGCCGAGCGCCGGGCCGCCCCGCGCGCGCCGGTGGTGCGGGCACGGGCCCCGCTGCGGCTCGGCCTGGCCGGCGGCGGCACCGACCTGCCGGGCTATGCCGAGACCTTCGGCGGCGCGGTGCTGAACGCCACCATCGACCGCTACGCCTTCGCCTCCCTCCGTCCGCGCGCGGACGGGCGGATCGTGTTCGACGCCTGCGACCTCGACCGCGAGGAGACCCATGCGCTGGCGCCGCTCCTGCCGGCCTCGGCCCTGGCGCTGCATCGCGGCGTCTATGAACGCATGGTGCGCGACTTCCATCGCGGCGAACCGCTGGCCGTCACGGTCACCACCTCGGTCGATGCGCCGCTCGGCTCCGGCCTCGGCTCCTCCTCGGCGCTGGTGGTGGCGCTGATCGAGGCGTACGCGGCCTATCTCGACCATCCGCTCGGCCGCTACGAGGTGGCGCATCTGGCCCATGAGATCGAGCGCAAGGACCTCGGCCTCGCCGGCGGCCAGCAGGACCAGTATTCGGCGGCGTTCGGCGGCATCAACTACATCGAGTTCCTGCAGGGCGGGCGGGTCATCGTGAACCCGCTGCGGTACGCCTCCGCGGTGGTGAACGAGCTCGAATCCTCGCTCGTGGTCTGCTTCTCCGGCCAGTCGCGCAGTTCCGACAGCATCATCCGCCAGCAGACCGAGCGCCTCGGTGCCGGCAGCGCCGAGGCGCTGGAGGGGATGCACCAGCTCCGCCACGACGCGGCCGAGATGAAGCAGGCAGTGCTGCTAGGGGATGTGGATGCGTTCGCCGCTATCCTGGAACGCTCCTGGCTGGCCAAGAAGCGCACCGCGGCGGCGATCTCCAACCCGCGGATCGAGGCGCTGGAGGCGATGGCGCGGGCCAACGGCGCCATCGCGGCAAAAGTCTCCGGTGCCGGCGGCGGCGGGTTCCTGATGTTCGTGGTGCCCACCGAACGCCGCTACCGGCTGATCGCGGCGATGAATGCAAACGGGGCCGAGGCCTATCCGGTGAAGCTCACCGAGCGCGGCAGCGAAAGCTGGACTTTGCCGGCGCGCCGCTGATAGGCACGGCGCCTGGGTTCGGGGCGCTTCCGGCCCGCGTCCCTCGACCTCCGGAACCCGCCGCGTGCGCAACCTCATCTTCATCAGCCATCGCATCCCCTTTCCGCTCAACAAGGGGGAGAAGATCCGCGCCAACGCCCTGCTGCGGCATCTGGGGCAGAGCTATCGGGTGCATCTCGGCTGCCTGATCGACGATCCGGCGGATTTCGCCCATGTCGAAGGGCTGCGCGCCCTGTGCGCCGAGGTCGCCGCCTTCGGCATCGACAAGCGGGCGCAGAAGCTGAAAGCCCTGGCGCGCGCCCGCCCCGGCCGGCCGCTGATGCCGGATTACTACTTCCATCCCGGCCTGGCCCGCTGGGTGCGGGAGACGATGGCGCGGACCGAAATGGACATCGTCTACATCTACTCCGCCGCGATGGTGCCCTATACGGCCGGGCTGGTCCGGCCCGGCCTGATCCTGGACATGCAGGACATCGATTCCGAGAAATGGGCGGTCTATGCCGGCAAGTCCGGCTGGCCGATGCGCGCGGTGTGGGCCCGCGAGGCGCGCACCCTGCTCGCGTTCGAGCGCGCGGCGGCGCTGGCCGCGGACGCCACGCTGTTCGTCTCCGAACCCGAGGCCCGCCGCTTCATCGAACTTGCCCCCGAAGCCGCCGACCGGGTGGACTGGGTGGAGAACGGCGTCGATCTGGACGGCTTCTCCCCGGCGCACAGCTTCCCCAACCCCTATGCCACGCCGGGCCCGCATCTCGTGTTCACCGGCAACATGGACTACTGGCCGAACGCCGACGCGGTCGCCTGGTTCGCCGCCGAGGTGCTGCCGCTCCTGCGCCGCCGCCCTGCCCCGCCGGCG
>JAJZVS010000442.1 GCA_021845555.1 Pseudomonadota bacterium | reverse complement strand
TGGTCGCCGCCGGCCGCGCCCATCCCGACCGGGCCGAGGCACTCGCCGCCGTGCTCGCCGCCACGCAGGCGAACAAGCGCACGCTGGTGCATGGCGACGTCAGCCCGAAGAACATCCTCGTGGGCCCCGCGGGGCCGGTGTTCCTGGACGCGGAATGTGCCTGGTGGGGCGATCCGGCCTTCGACCTCGCCTTCTGCCTCAACCACCTGTTGCTGAAATGCCTCTGGACGCCGACCGCGCGCGCCGGCTTCCTCGCCTGCTTCGCCGCGCTCGCCGACACGTACTGCGCCGGCGTGACGTGGGAGGACAAGGCAGCGCTGGAAGCCCGCGCCGCCCGCCTGCTGCCCGGCCTGCTGCTCGCCCGGGTGGATGGCAAATCGCCGGTGGAATATCTCACCGAACCGGCGGACAAGGACCACGTGCGCCGCGCCGCCCGCGCGCTGCTGGCCGCCCCGGTGAGCACGCTCGCCGCGGTGCGCGACGCCTGGGCCCAGGAGATTGGCGCCGGAAAACCGAACGGGAGCCGCCCATGACCGATACGAGAATCGCCTTCGTCCACGGCCGCCGGGTCTGGGACAGCCGCGGCCGGCCAACCCTGGAAGCCGATGTGCTGCTGGAAGGCGGCGCGGTCGGGCGCGGCATGGCGCCGGCCGGCGCCTCCACCGGCTCGGGCGAGGCGCTCGACCTGCGCGACGGCGGCACCGCCTTCGGCGGCTACGACGTCACCCGCGCGGTCGCCAACGTGAACGGGGCGATCACGCGCGCGCTGGTCGGCCTGGACGCCGCCGACCAGGCCGCCGTGGACGCACGGCTGATCGAAGCCGACGGCACCGCGAACAAATCCCGCCTCGGCGCCAACGCACTCACCGCCGTCTCCATGGCCGTGGCGCATGCCGCCGCCGGGGCGGCGGGGGAGCCGCTGTACCGCCACCTCGGCGGCCCCGACGCGGCCACGATGCCGCTGCCGCAGATCCAGATCTTCGGCGGCGGCGCGCACGCCGGACGCCGCGTCGATATCCAGGACTTCCTGGTGGTCTGCCCGGCCGCCGCCTCCTTCGCCCAGGCGCTCGATTGGACCGCCGAGGTCTATCGCGCCGCCGGCACGCTGATGGCCGAAGCCGGCACCTCCGCCGGCGTCGCCGACGAGGGCGGCTGGTGGCCCAGCTTCGCCACCAACGAACAGGCGCTGGAAACCCTGGTCCGCGCGATCGAACGCGCGGGCCTGAAACCTGGCGCCCAGGTGGCGATCGCGCTCGACATCGCCGCCTCCGAATTCGGCCGCGGCGGGCACTACACCCTCGGGCTCGAAAGCCGCGCGCTCGACAGCGACGGCATGATCCGCATGCTGGCGGGCTGGGTGGACGCCTATCCGATCGTCTCGATCGAGGACCCGCTGGCCGAGGACGACGCCGCCGGCTTCGCCGCCTTCACCGCCGAACTCGGCCACCGCATCCAGATCGTCGGCGACGATTTCCTGGTCAGCGACGCCGCCCGCGTGCGCGCGGCCGCCGCCCAGGGCGCGGCCAACACGGTGCTCTTGAAACCGAACCAGCGCGGCACGCTCAGCGAAACCCGCGCCGCCTGGAACGCGGCGAAAGACGCAGGCTTCGCCGCCATCGTCTCCGCCCGCTCCGGCGAGACGGAGGACACCACCATCGTCCACCTCGCGGTCGGCTGGGGCGTCGGCCAGCTCAAGGTCGGCAGCTTCGCGCGCGGCGAACGGATGGCGAAATGGAACGAGGCGCTGCGTATCGAGGAAGTGCTCGGCGCCCGCGCCCGCTTCGCCGGCGGCGCGGCGCTGCGGCGCGGAACCGCGGGATGAACATCCTGTTCCACGCCTCCGCCGGCCCCGACCTCGCCCGCCGGCTCGCCACCGCCGGCGGGGACACGCTACGGATCAGCATCTGCGCCGAACACGACGCCCGGCGCCTCGCCGCGCTGCTGCCCGAAACCGAGGTGCTCTGGCACGTTCTTACCCCCGCCACCGCCGAAATGATCGCCGCCGCGCCGAAACTGCGGCTGATCCAGAAGATCGGCGTCGGCGTGAACACGATCGACCTCGATGCCGCGCGCGCCCGCGCCATCCCCGTCTGCAACCTGCCGGGCACCAATTCCCGCGCGGTCGCGGAACTCGCGCTCGCGCTGATGCTCGCCTGCCTGCGCCGCCTGCCGCTGTTCGACGCCGCCATGCGCGCCGGCGAGGGCTTCCGCCTCGACCCCGCGCTGCTCGACGGACTCGGCGAACTCGGCGGACGCACGGTGGGACTGGTGGGCTACGGCGCCATCCCCCGCATCCTCGCCCCCATCCTCGCCGCGCTCGGCTGCCCGGTGCTCTATACCGCGCGAACCCCGCGCGCGGACGCCATCGGCCAGTTCCGCCCGCTCGACCAGCTGCTGGCGGAAGCCGACATCGTCAGCCTCCATCTGCCGCTGACCGAACAAACCACCCGCCTGATCGACGCCCCCCGCCTCGCCCGCATGCGCCCGGGCAGCATCCTCATCAACACCGCCCGCGGCGGCCTGATCGACCAACCAGCCCTCACCGCCGCCCTGCGCGCCGGCCAACTCGGCGCCGCCGGACTCGATACGTTCGACCCCGAACCCCCCAACCCCGCCGACCCGCTGTGCCACCTCCCGAACGTCGTCCTCACCCCCCACATCGCCTGGCTCACCACCGGAACCTTCGACCGCAGCCTCACCATCGCCGCCTCGAACTGCCACCGCCTCACCACCGGCGAACCGCTGCTGCACCGGGTCGCATGATGCGGGGCGTGCGGGGGGATGGGAGTGGGCGAAAGAAGGCCAGGGGGCTTTGCCCCCTGGACCCCCACCAAGGGCTTAGCCCTTG
>JAJZVS010000441.1 GCA_021845555.1 Pseudomonadota bacterium | reverse complement strand
GCCGCCGAGGTCCAGGGCGGCGATGCGCATGTCCTCGCCCTGCTCGCCCGCGCCCGCGCCGCCGGCACCGCCGCCCCGCCTGCGGCCGCGGCGCCGCGGGCAGGGGCCTGGGCCACCCTGCGCGCCGGTCTCGGCGCCGCCGCCGCGGGCATCGGCTTCCTCGGGGAGGCGGCCATCGCCGTCCTGCGCCTGCCGGCACGATGGCGCATGTTCCGCGTGCGCGAGATGCTGCGCCAGGCCGACCAGGCCGGGTTCCGCGCGCTGCCGCTGGTGCTGCTGCTCGGCTACCTGATGGGGCTGATCCTGGCGTTCCAGTCCTCCATCCCGATGCGCCGGTTCGGCGCCGATCTGTTCGTAGCGAATCTCGTATCCATCAGCCTGCTGCGCGAACTCGGCCCACTGCTCGCCGCGGTGATCCTCGCCGGGCGCACCGGATCGGCCTTCGCCGCCGAGATCGGCACCATGAAGGTGACGCAGGAAATCGATGCGCTGGAGGTGATGGGCGTGGACCCCATGACCTTCCTCGTGCTGCCCCGGCTGGCGGCGGCGCTGCTGGTGATGCCGGTGCTGACCCTGATGATGGAATTCGCCGGGCTGATCGGCATGACCACGGTGATGACCGGGTTCGGCTACAGCCTGCCGGCAATCCAGTTGCAGGTGCAGTCCGCCGCCACGCTGGGCGATCTGGTTGGCGGGTTGATCAAGGGCGCGGTGTTCGGCGCCGCGGTCGCCGCGATCGGCTGCCGCGCCGGCCTCGGCACCGGCATCGGCCCGCGCGCGGTGGGCTTCGCCGCCACCGCGGCGGTGGTGGGCGGAATCGTCTCCACCATCGTGATCGACGGCACCTTCGCGCTGATGTTCTACCGGCTCGGCCTGTGAGCGCGACCGCGCCGCTGCTCAGCGTGCAGGGCGTGGCGCAGCGCTTCGGCGCGCGCACCATCTTCCGCGACGTCTCCTTCGACGTGGCGCCGGGCGAGGTGTTCGCGATCCTCGGCGGTTCCGGCTCGGGCAAATCCACCGTGCTGCGCCAGGCGATCGGCCTGCTCGAGCCCACCGCCGGGCGGATCGAGATCGCCGGCCAGGCGGTCACCGGGCCGGACGGCGCCGCCGGGCGGCGGGCGAGCCGGCGGCTGATCGGCGTGATGTTCCAGGCCGGCGCGCTGTTCGGCTCCATGAGCCTGCTCGAAAACGTCATGCTGCCGCTGCAGATGTTTACCGACCTGCCGGCCGATGCCTGCGCGGCGGCGGCGCAGGTGAAGCTCGGGCTGGTGGGTCTCGCCGACGCGGGACCGCTCTATCCGGCGGAAGTCTCCGGCGGCATGGCCAAGCGCGCGGCGATCGCGCGGGCGCTCGCGCTCGATCCGCCGCTGCTGTTCCTCGACGAGCCCTCCGCCGGCCTCGATCCCATCACCTCGGCCGGGCTCGATCGGCTGGTCCTTGATCTCCGCAACGATCTCGGCGCCACCTTCGTCGTCGTGACGCACGAACTGCCCTCCATCCTGACGATCGCCGACCGCTGCCTGCTGCTCGACCGCAACGCCTTCGCCGATGCCGGCGGGGTGATCGCGATCGGCGAGCCGCACCGGCTTGCCGCCGAAAGTACCGATCCGGTGGTGCGCGCCTTCTTTGACCGCACCACACTCCCCATGAACGCCACCAAGGAGGCGGTTTGATGGAAGGGCGCGGCGTGTTCCTGCGCACCGGGGCGCTGATCGTGACCGGCCTCGGCCTGCTGATCGGGATCGTCTGGTTCCTCGGCGGCGAACGCTTTCGCCACGGCGCGCTGTACGAAAGCTACTTTCACGAATCGGTGCAGGGCCTGGAAGTCGGCGCGCCGGTGAAATACCGCGGCGTCACGGTCGGGCGGGTGACCACGATCGGGCTGGTCAGCGCCGTCTATGGCCACTCCACCGCCGATATCGATCGCAGCGCCTATCGCCAGGTGTTCGTGCGCTACCTGGTGGACACCAACAAGATCGGCAGGCTGCCCAATCTGGATCAGGCGCTGCGGCTCGGCCTGCGCGCACGCATCACCACCCAGGTGATCACCGGCGTGGGCTATCTCGAACTCGATTTCGTCAATCCGCTGCTGTATCCCGCCACCAAGCCGCCCTGGAAGCCGGAGGCAAGCTACATCCCCTCCGTCCCCAGCACCTTCACCCAGGTGCAGGACGCCGCGCAGGCGCTGCTCGCCAAACTGGACAAGATCGACATCGACCGGCTGTCCGCCTCGCTGCTGGGGCTGGTGGACGCACTCCGCGCCGAGGTGACGACCGGCGACCTGCACAAAACCCTGGCCGACGCCGACACGCTGATGCGCACCACCAATACGGCGGTGCAACAGGCCGACCTGCCAGGGCTGGCGGCCAACCTCCGGCAAACCTCGACGGCACTGCGCGACCTGACGACGAACCCCGCCCTGCGCCGCACCCTGGCCAACAGCGCCACCGCCACCGCCCGGCTGGCCACGCTGACCACCCGGGCCACACACCTCATCGCCACGCTGCAGAACTCAGCCCACGCCGCAACCTTCGGCGCCGCCGACCTGCAAGCACGCATCACCCCGATCCTGCGCGACCTGCAAGGCACCGCCGAAAACCTCCGCGCCGCCACCGACCTGCTGCGCCAATACCCCGCCCAACTGCTCAGCGGCCCACCGCCGCGCGATCCGGCGCCATCGCGATGAGGGACGTTGCGGGGCGATGGAGGGTGGGGCGGGAAGGCAAGGCCAGGGGGGCGCTGCCCCCCTGGACCCCCCGCCAGGGGACTGGTCCCCTGGACCCCTCGGACGGCTTCGCCAGGAAAGGGGGCGCTACACGGACCTTGGCTGGTCCGTGTGGCGCCCCCTT
>JAJZVS010000440.1 GCA_021845555.1 Pseudomonadota bacterium | reverse complement strand
GGGATCGAGCCCGGCCTCGATCAGGCGGTCGGCGATCGCCCTGGCGTGACGCGTCCCCATGTAGAAGGCGAGGGTGGAGTCGAGCCGTGCCAGCGCCCCCCAGTCCTGCGGCGGCAGCCCGCCATCGGCGGTATGGCCGGTGAGAAGAGTGACCGCGCGCGCCGTTCCTCGTGCGGTCAGCGAGACGCAGGCCGACGCCGCCGCCGCCGACGCCGCCGTGATCCCCGGGATCACCTCGACCGGGGTCCCGGCCGCCCGCAAGGCAGCGATTTCCTCGCCGGCACGGCCGAACACCATCGGATCGCCGCCCTTCAGCCGTAACACCCGCGCGCCGGTGCGCGCGCAGTCGACCAGCCGGCGGTTGATGTCCGCCTGACTCATCGCATGCCGCCCGCAGCGCTTGCCAACATGGATCAGGACGGCATCCGCCGCGGCGAGCGCCAGGATCCGCGCATCGACCAGCGCGTCATGCAGGATGATTTCGGCGTCCCCGATCGCCCGCGCCGCCCGCACGGTCAGCAGTTCGGGATCGCCCGGCCCGGCGCCGGCGAGGATGACGGGATGCACCCGGCTATTCAGCGGGAACGAGGTCATGGCGGAGAAATCCCTTCAGTTCGGAATGGCACGAGCCGCAGCCGGTCCCGGCCCCGGTTGCGGCACCGATGGCCTCGATGCTCCGGCAGCCGGCGCGGATCGCCGCGTGGATGGCGGGTTCGGCCACCGCGTTGCAGACGCAGACCTGCCGGCCGCGCGGCGTCTCGGCACGCCCCCGCTGGCCGAACAGGACCGCGGGATTGGCGGCGCCTTCCGAAGCGATGAACAGCGCCTCCATCGCCTCGGCGTCCGGCAGCGCGACCGAAGCCGGCGCAATGTGGAGAAGCAGCCGGACACCTCCCCGCTCGATTACCGCAAGCCGGAAAACCCCGCGCGCCGGATCTGCGTAGTCGAGGCAATCCGCACCGTCCGGCACGTCCAGCAGAAGCCGCGCCGCGGCCACCGCATTGCGGGCAGCGAGCGGCGCGAAGCCGGTGAAACGCGATAGCGCAAGCCCGCCCGGACGCGGCGTGTGCGACCAGACGCCGTGATCGCCCGCGGCGTTCGCGCATGCCGCCATGCGGCCAATGGCAATGGCCCGCCAGAATGTCGGCACCGCCGCGAGCCGCACCGCCGAATGCTTGAAGGCCGGCTGGCCGGAAACCGGGTCGGTCGCCGCGGCGGTGAGGCGGTTGACGCTCCCGGCGCTCCCCTGCGCCCCGGTCCAGTGAATGGCGGCGAAGGCGGCGCCTTCGCCCTGCCCCGGTGCGACCGACACCGGGAAGATGATGCGCCGCCCGTCGCGCTCCGCGGCGACGAGGTCCCCCGGACCCACGCCGAGCCGCGCCGCATCCGCGGGCGCGAGTTCGAGGGTCGCGCCATCGCGATGGGTCATCAGCTCGGCGACGCGGCCGGTCCGCGTCATCGTGTGCCACTGGTCGCGCAGCCTGCCGGTATTGAGCGTGAAATCCGCGCCTGCCCGGCGGCGCGGCGACACCGCGGCGAAGCGGGCCCGCCCGTCCGCCATCGGGAAGTCTCCTTCGCCGAACAGGCGCTCCCCGGCCACCGGCCAGCGCAGCGGGCGCATCGCGTCGTAATCCTCATCCGGGATTGCGGCGAGCCCGCCGATATTGAACCGCCGTCGCCCGAAGTTGCGGAAAGTGGAGAGTGCCGCGTGTTCGCGAAATATCGCGGCCGGGCCATCCCAGTCGAAGGCCGCGCCGTGGCCGAGCCGCCGGGCGAGCTCGACGAACATCCACCAGTCCGGCCGCGCCAGGCCGGGGGCCGCGCGAAAGCCGCGCTGGCGGGAGATCATGCGCTCCGAATTAGTGACGGTGCCATCCTTTTCGGACCAGCCGGCCGCGGGCAGCAGGACATGAGCATGGGCGGTCGTCGCGGTGGGCCAGCAATCGGCGACCACGAGGTGCGGGCAGCGAGACAGCGCGTCGCGCACGTCGAGGCTCGTTGGCAGGGATTCGGCGGGGTTGGTGCCAGCGATCCAGAGCGCCCGGATCTTTCCCTCGCCCACCGCGCGGAACAGGTCGACCGCCTTGAGCCCGGGCCGGCGGGCGAGGCCCGGTGCATTCCAGAATGCCGCCAGCGTCGCGTGATCGTCCGGATCGTCGAAGCCGAGATGCGCGGCGAGCTGGTTGGCCAGGCCGCCGACCTCGCGCCCGCCCATCGCGTTGGGCTGGCCGGTCAGCGAAAACGGTCCGGCGCCCGGCCGGCCGATCCGCCCGGTGGCGAGATGCAGGTTCAGGATCGCCCCGATCGCGTCGGTCGCCGTCTCGGACTGGTTCACCCCCTGCGAAAACGCGGTCACCATGCGCGGTGTGGCGGCCACCCAGCCGGCGAGCGTCTCGAACGTGGCAGGATCGATCCCGTGTTCCGCCCGCCGCGCCGCCGCCAGCGCGGCCTCGAACCCGGTCGTGTGCCGCGCGATATAATCTTGATCGAGCACGCCGCGATCCGCGCAGGCGGCCAGCAGCGCGCAAAAGAGGGAAAGGTCCCCGCCGGGCGGGACCGGCATGTGCAGGTCCGCGAACTCGGCGGTCGCGCTCCGGCGTGGATCGATCACGACGATCCGCGTCCCGCGCGCCGCACGGGCGGCAAGTGCCCGCTGGAACAGCACCGGATGGCACCAGGCGGCATTGGAGCCGGCGAAGATGACGAGTTCCGCCTCGTCGAAATCCTCGTAGATTCCGGGGACGACGTCCTCGCCGAAGCACCGGCGATGGGCGGCGACCGCGGAGGCCATGCAGAGCCGGGAATTGGTGTCGATATTGGCGCTGCCGATGAACCCCTTCATCAGCTTGTTG
>JAJZVS010000439.1 GCA_021845555.1 Pseudomonadota bacterium | reverse complement strand
ACACCAGGCACCAGGCGGCGGTGACATCGACGAACACCACTCGCCCAAGCGCCACCTGCCGCGCGATGCCGGCTTGATCGAACGGCCGCCACGGTCCGGCGCTGCGCGCGGCAAGCCGCGATGCCGCGGCCTCCGGCGCGGGCGGCAGCACCGCGGCCGCCACGACGGCCCCGGCCGCAAGCGCACCCCCGAGCAGGCCAATCAGGCCGCGCGCCAGCGGCAGGTGCCGGCACGCGGCGAGGCCCAGCAGCAGCAGCGCTGCGGCGCCGCCGACCAGCACCGCTTCGAACACGCCGCCGACCGGGATCAGGACCGACACCAGCCACGCCGCGGTGCCGAGCAGCAGGAAGCCGAAGCCGATGCGCAACCACCTCATCCACCGGCCCGGCCGTGGCAGCAACGCGACCAGCCGCGGCGCCGCCGCGCCGAGCAGGTAAGGCACGGCAAGACCGAGGCCCATGGCGAGAAAGATGCCGAAGATGGTCGCCGGCCCGCGCGCCAGCGCGAAGCCCACCGCCGTGCCGACGAACGGCGCGGAGCAGGACGCCGCCAGGAGCGTCGCGAACAGCCCGGTCAGGAACGCCGTGCCTGGCCGCGACCGCAGACGGAGCGTGCCGAGCCGCGTTGCCAGCCCGCCCGGAAGTCCGATGTCGAGCCAGCTCCAGAGGTTTGCCGCGAACAGCGTCATCACCATCGTCATTGCCGCCAGGAACCAGGGCAATTGGAACTGGATACCCCAGCCGATCGTCGCGCCGGCGGCCTTCAGCGCGATCAGCGCCCCGGCGAGCGCTGCGAACCCGGCGAGCACTCCCGCCGCGGTCGCCAGCAGGTCGAGCCGCACCCGGCGGCGCTCCGCCCCCGCAAGCTCGGCGAGGCCGAACAGCTTGAGCGACAGCACCGGCAGCACGCAGGGCATGACATTCAGGATCAGCCCGCCGAGCAGCGCGACGGCCAGGATCACCAGCGGCAAGCCGGCCCGCCCGGGCAGCGCGGCGGCGGACACGAGGCGTGGGACCGCGTGGAAGGCGGCAGCCTCGCCCGACCCTGCGGTGAGGGTGAAGACCAGTTGGCGTCCAGCCAGGACCTTGGCCGCATCGTGCACCCGCGGGACCACCAGCACCGCGGTGGTCCCGCCGTCTGACAGGCTGAGCCGCGGCCGGCCGGGTGCGCCTTGCGGCAGGCCCTCAACGAACAGATCCGGGTGGGCAAGCGGCCGGCCGCCGGTGGCAAGCCGCAGGATCAGCGCCGACCGTCCGCCCGGCTCCGGTGCGACCTCTACGGCGCGCAGTGTAAGGCCGAGCGCTGCAAGGGAACCTGGGATGCGGGTCCGCGCCGCGGCGATCAGCCCCGCCTCGGGGCCCGGCAAGGCGAGCCCGGTCGGCAGGGCGAGGTCCAGCGCCGCGTGGTAGGGCACGCAGACCGTCTTGCAGGCCGAGTAGGAGATTTCGGCATGAAGCACGAGCGGCGCCGTCGGGTCAGTCAGACGCAGCGCCAACGGCAGCACCACGCCGGATTCGTAGCCATAGGTCTGCAACCCGTCCAACGGGAACCGACGCGGCGCCGGCCAGGCCATCGTCGCACGCCGCAGGTTGCGCGACCCGGCCCAGTTGATGGACGGCGGAATGCCCGCCGCGCCCGGCGTGCGCCAGTAGGCGTGCCAGCCGGGGGCAAGCCGGATTTGCAGCCCGGCATCCACCGCGCGCATTGCGCCGGTGGCCTGCTCGGCGGTGATCAGCCGCACCGCGGCGTGGCGATCGCCCACCCAGCCGGTGGCGGCGGCGTGGGTGATTGCTGGTGCGGCAAGAGTGAGGAGTCCCGACAATAGCGCAACGGCGCGATATGCAAGGCGCAGGCAGGGCGTGGCCAAGACGCGAGGACAGTCGATCGAGGGTGGCCTCAATGCGGCATCCCTCCCATGTTCATGGCCGGCGGGAGTTCCATCAGCACCCCCGCCAGGATGATCACGGCGCCCCCGACAACAGTTTCACCGATGATGGCGCGACGCAGTGTCATCCGGGAGCGCTCGCCCGCAAGACCCGCGAGCCCTGGAGTCAACCAGAAACGATTGCGTGCAGCGATGGTGAGCAGCGCCAAGAACAGGACCAGCTTGCCTGCGGCGATGCGGCCATAGTCGGTGCCGACGAATGCCCTGGCGCTTCCGATCAGCCAATACCCCTGAACACACGCGGTGACGGCCAGGATCGCGACGCAGATCGCGCCCAGGACGGAAAAGCGACGCGCCGCCCGGTGGGCCTCGTTCAGGGAGGCAGTGGTCACGAAGATCAGCAACGGTACCAGCCCGCCCAGCCAGAGGCCGGCCGCGACCAGGTGCAGGGCCAGCGCGATCGCGAGCGCAATCCCTTCGATACCGCCCATGGCCGCGCCGTGGCCGAGTCCAGCCTGAAGCACGGTCGCGACCGCCGCGGGAACGGTTGCCGCCCAGGCCCGGCCGCGCCGCCGACCATCGCCGAACAGGATTGCCGAGAGTGCCAGCAACGCAAGGCGCACAAGCAGCAGGTGGCCGAAATTCGTGTCGTTAAGGACGGGTCCGAGCAGCGCGATACCCGCGCCAAGACGATGCGGACCGGCAATATAGGCAGCTTCGGAAAGCAGCCAGACGAGCCCGGCCGCGGCCGCGACAACGAGGCTCACGCGAACCAGGCGGACCAGTGCCTGGGCAATGGCCGGGTCGGATCGGCTGCCCTCGCGCGCCCGCGATCGGGGGACCACGAGGGCGCGCCCCGTGATCGTTCCGAAGACCGACAAGGAGGCCGCGACATGAACGCCCCTCGCGATACCCCGGAACAGCAGCGTGGCCGACAGGCTCATCGGGAGACCGTGAATTTGTAGCCG